>NZ_JBEGDL010000186.1:0-503 GCF_040813775.1 Ammoniphilus soli | reverse complement strand
TTCAAAATCCAGACTTTGCCGAAGTGGCCCGGTCCATGGGGGCGGTTGGAATCCGCGTTGAAGATGCCAGGGAATTAGGAAGCGTCATCCAAAAGGCCATTGAATCGAATAAGCCTACCGTAATCGATATCCAAGTAGACGGTACCCAATTGGCTCCTCCATTCCGTAAAGACGCGTTGAAAATGCCGGTTCGTCTATTAGAAAAGTATGCTCACTTGGATCATAGAAACTGGTAAAATACGATTTTCTCTTTTAAGGCTCTTCTAAGGTATATATAAAATCGAGGGGGCAGTTCCTATGAACAACCTAGATGTTACTTTCACAGATCTAGGGCATCTCCCCCTCCCCCATCAGAGTGCGTAAAATCTTGCAACAAGCAGTGCGACACGTAGGTTATTTTTCGTCAAAAACGCTACCAAATCTATTAAAAGGGGGATTAAACATGATTATCGGTGTTCCTAAAGAGATTAAGAACAATGAAAATCGAGTCGGTATGACACCTG
>NZ_JBEGDL010000185.1:0-511 GCF_040813775.1 Ammoniphilus soli | reverse complement strand
TCTGCTTTCTCTATCGCTTCTTCGATTTTTTCTCTTGGAACGACAATGACACCGTCTTCATCCCCGAAGATCAAATCTCCTGGTTGGACAGGTACCCCACCACACGAGATGGGGGCATTCAGTTCACCCGGACCATCCTTTAGCGGGCCGTTTGGAATAAATCCTTTGGCGAAAATAGGGAAATTCAATTCCGTAAGCGCCTCCTTATCCCGAACCAACCCATCGATCACAATGCCCTCGAGACCAAGGGCTTTCGCCGCTCCAGCCATGAGTTCTCCCAGATAGGCATTTTCTGTATGGCCCTTTCCATCCGCAACCAAGACATAGCCTTCTTTTCCTGAGTGGATCGCTTGATGAAGAAACAAATTGTCTCCCGGTCTCAAACTGACGGTCATAGCCGTTCCAACGACCTTCATCCCTGCGGCAACGGGTTTGATCCGATAATCCATGGATCCAGTACATCCCAAAGCATCGGTCAGAAGCGTCGTGTTGAGACGCTTTGCTCTTTCAA
>NZ_JBEGDL010000184.1:0-519 GCF_040813775.1 Ammoniphilus soli | reverse complement strand
ATCATGTATGGTTTCATTATAAAGTAAAATACCACTGCGATAAATCCTTTTTATTTTTTGGGGGGTATTTCGTTCGAATAAAAAAGAGACCGGCAGTTCTTATGCCGGTCTTTAATTTGAATCCTATACTGCATTCTCACTGGCGCTGGAATGGCTTTGGATCAGTCCTTCGACAGACTCGATGTTGACATCCTTGCCACCCAGGCGGCCCACTTCCTGCCCATCCTTAAAGAGCAGGAAGGAAGGCAATCCAATCACTCGAAGATCGATACAAAGTCTCCGATTTTCAGCGCTGTTTAGCTTAACCACCTTAACTTGCCCTTGATATTTCTTTTCTAATTCTTCCACTGCCGGCATAAGGGCGATACAAGGGTCGCACGTTGGTCCCCAAATGTCGACTAGAACCGGCTGCTGGGACTCCCGCACTTCCGCTTGAAAATTATCCTTGTTTACTTCGATCATTTTGAACCGCTCCCCTCATTTTTTTCAATAATATAAGACATTCCGTCAGAAAGCTTC
>NZ_JBEGDL010000183.1:0-519 GCF_040813775.1 Ammoniphilus soli | reverse complement strand
GGACGAGACCTGCAGCTACTACAACCGCGTGGGCCGGAGCGCAGCAGAAGGATTTGATATCCGATCCTGTTGCATTTTGGCATCCTGCCAGCTCGGCAATGGATTTCGCCATATTTCCGCCTCCGCGCTGATAGCGATCGCCAACCGCTTCCTCATCGCAGCCAATGACATAATCCACTTGATCAGGAGTTACGCCAAATGCGCTTAGCGCGTGACGCATGGCTACAACACCGGAGGCTTTGTTGCACAAGTTTTCCAAGATGATGTCTCCCGTTAAGTTGTGATCCTCTTCATGTCCCGTTGCCACATAGCCAATCAGCTGCGTTTTATTGACATGCAAGGGAACCGCCAATCCTTCACCAATTTTTTCTTCGATGCTTGCCAGGCTTACCCCATTGCCTAAACGTTCAATATCACTGGCTTTGATCAGGGGATGCTGTTCAAGCTTGAATTTGACCTCGGATAAAAATCCTTGCTCTAATTGTACAAGGTTAAATTCATCCGAGATTTTCAGCCAGC
>NZ_JBEGDL010000182.1:0-519 GCF_040813775.1 Ammoniphilus soli | reverse complement strand
GCTGGCTGAAAATCTCGGATGAATTTAACCTTGTACAATTAGAGCAAGGATTTTTGTCCGAGGTTAAATTCAAGCTCGAACAGCATCCCCTGATTAAGGCCAGTGATATGGAACGCTTAGGCAATGGGGTGAGCCTGGCAAGCATCGAAGAAAAAATTGATCAAGGCTTGGCTGTTCCCTTGCATGCCAATAAAACGCAGCTGATTGGCTATGTAGCGACAGGACATGAAGAGGATCACAACTTAACGGGAGATATCATCTTAGAAAACTTATGCAATAAAGCCTCCGGTGTCGTAGCCATGCGTCACGCGCTAAGCGCATTTGGCGTGACTTCCGATCAGGTGGATTATGTCATTGGCTGCGATGAGGAAGCGGTTGGCGATCGATATCAGCGCGGCGGCGGAAATATGGCCAAATCGATTGCTGAGCTGGCAGGATGCCAAAATGCAACGGGATCGGATATTAAATCCTTCTGCTGCGCTCCGGCCCACGCGGTTGTAGTAGCTGCAGGTCTCGTCC
>NZ_JBEGDL010000181.1:0-520 GCF_040813775.1 Ammoniphilus soli | reverse complement strand
ACGGACTGCAGCGTCACATCCTTTTCCATTTTAAATACTCCCTCACCGAGGGATGCTTCTTCGGGGCTTCATGGTTCAAATGGGGCTCCAGAACCGCATAGGCTTAAATCTTCGACTGCAATGGGATGGGGCAAGTCTTGCAGTTTGATTTCTCCGGCAGCCTTCAGCAAATGAATTCTTTCCAGGGAATTTAATAGTTCTCTAATATTCCCGGGCCATTCATATTCCGTAAGTTTTTCAAGAGCTTCCGATGCTATAGTAACCGTTTTGCTATATTTGCTGTTTAGTTTGCGCAAATACCCATAAACAATGGGAGAGATGTCCTCTTTTCTTTCTCTTAATGGAGGCACCTGAATTTCCGCCAGATTCAATCGATAATACAGGTCCTCACGAAACTTCTTTTCCATGACTAATCGCTTCAAATCTCTATTGGTTGCGGTAATAATTCGGACATCCACGGATCGATATTCGCTGCTGCCCAGCTTCATAAACTTTTTTTCTTCGATGACATGCAACAATT
>NZ_JBEGDL010000180.1:0-520 GCF_040813775.1 Ammoniphilus soli | reverse complement strand
AATTGTTGCATGTCATCGAAGAAAAAAAGTTTATGAAGCTGGGCAGCAGCGAATACCGATCCGTGGATGTCCGGATCATTACAGCAACCAATAGAGATTTGAAGCGATTAGTCATGGAAAAGAAGTTTCGTGAAGACCTGTATTATCGATTGAATCTGGCGGAAATTCAGGTGCCTCCATTAAGGGAAAGAAAAGAGGATATATCCCTTATTGCTTATAGCTATCTGCGGAAACTCAACAGTAAATATAGCAAAACGATTTCTATAGCATCAGAAGCCCTAGAAAAACTAACGGAATATGAGTGGCCTGGGAATATTAGAGAACTTTTAAATTCGCTGGAGAGAATTCATCTGCTAAAGGCTGCCGGAGAAATCAAACTGCACGATTTGCCCCATCCCATTGCAATCGGAGAATTAAGCCTATCCGGTTCTCCAGCCCATTTTGAACCATGAAGCCCCGATGAACCATCCCTCGGTGAGGGAGTATTTAAAATGGAAAAGGATGTGACGCTGCAGTCCGT
>NZ_JBEGDL010000179.1:0-536 GCF_040813775.1 Ammoniphilus soli | reverse complement strand
CTACACCAATGACACCGCCAATGGCGAGCATTTGAATTTGACGATTGGTTAAGCTTCGATTCAATCCATCTGATCCAGATTCCTGGTTTTGTCCTCCGTTTTGAATCATTGACATTATATCGTCCTCCTTTGTCGATCAGAGCTTCGAGCGAATAGGGGTGGTCGAACATTATTAAGCGTTTACAACAACGATCATAAGCACTATAAACATTAGGATCTGATGTGGAATAAGAATGGATGGTAGGGACATATCCTAAGTTTTAATGAAGAAAAGTGAAATGGGCATGAGTTAGTTGAAAAAGAGGTTTTAGATGTAGCTTATCATGCCCACTTGTCTAGGTCTATCCAAATTTTCTGTTAAAATAATGGTAATCCACTACATGGTTTATCTGTTAGAAATCTATAATTTCAACACAGTTCCTGTAATACGGCTTTAACAGTTTCTACGACAAAACGCAAATCGTCTTCCGTTGAAGAGAGGGGAGGAGCAATGATTAATACATTGTTGAAACCCGGAACGGTATCCCCATTGCGAC
>NZ_JBEGDL010000178.1:0-559 GCF_040813775.1 Ammoniphilus soli | reverse complement strand
GTAGCAAGGGGATTTTTGACCGAATCAAACTTGTTGTTAAAAAGAGAGTAATATTACAACAGTGTAGAAGAATTTCACACCTAGAAGTAGAATTCTTCTACAACATTTGGCTAATCAGCGTTAGATCTTTAAGAATATGAGAAGAAATGGTTGGCATGGGATTTGCTATTAAATATTAATGTAAATGCTTTCAGTAGAAACTCACAAACCATCGATATTGGGAGGTTTATATGATGATTTGGAAAGGTGAAAAGCTTGTAACCATTAAGGATTTCTTGACCAAGGGAATTAACCGTTGTGAGTCGCAAGAGGAAGCAAAAACCTTCATGAAGCTTTATCGGACAGAAAATCCCCGAGCAGATGAGAACATGGACTTCATGAGCTGTTATTATACTACGGAAGAAATGCTGCGCATTAAAACCTGGTTTGATATAGAAAATCAGAATTATGCCAGCCAGACGTTATTGGCCAAGTAGTTTTAGAGATAGATAGGATGGGAGAAACCTTAAAATAAATATAAATAGCAAAGCTGCAAAGGTGGGACCTCGTGCAGCTTTGA
>NZ_JBEGDL010000177.1:0-586 GCF_040813775.1 Ammoniphilus soli | reverse complement strand
ACCTCTGTATTCGAGATTTAGGTTACTTCTGTTTAGAGGATTTTGAACAAATCGAACAACGTGGCGCTTATTATATTTCACGTTTAAAAATAAACGTTCGAATTTACCGTAAAAACGAGAAAATCGAGCGGTTTAAAAACGGAAAAGTGAAAAGAGATTCCCTGTATACGGAAATTAAGTTGGAAACGATCATGAATCAGTTGAAGCCCGGTGAGATCCTTGAAATCGAAGAAGTCTATCTCGGCAAAGAGAAAAAGTTTGTCCCTCGCCTACTCATTTCCAAGTTAACAGAGAAGCAAACCCAAGAGCGTTTAGCGATTCGAGCTAAAAATGAAAAGAAAAAAGGAATCACCTATAAAGATCGAACCAAACAATTAAGCTCCATCAACGTTTACATCACAAATACTCCTCCATCCTATGTGACCAAAGAACAGGTTTATCCCTTGTATTCTTTACGCTGGCAAGTGGAAATCTTGTTCAAAACATGGAAGTCTCTGTTTCACATCGATTCCGTCAAGCCTGTTAAAATCGAACGGTTCGAGTGTCATTTATATGGTAAATTGCTTGCCTTACTTCTGACCTCATC
>NZ_JBEGDL010000176.1:0-587 GCF_040813775.1 Ammoniphilus soli | reverse complement strand
AGACCTTCGTGATCAAATTCCACTGGCACCTGCTTGGGGAATTAAGAAAAACAGCGAAGGAAAGAACGTTTTTTGGTATGGCTTTAAAGCCCATCTTGCCGTAGGAACCAAGAGTCAATACATTTTGGAATCGTTGATGTCATCTGGAAGCTAAAACGACGGAAAAGCGGCCATCCCTTTACTCAAAGGAGTCGATAAACTTCCTCTCTCGATTCGCTATGGCATCATGGATGCCGGGTATGACTATGTTCCCATATACCAACAAATTCATCGCATGAAAGCTCACTCCATCATTGCCTATAACAAGAGAAACGAAGGAGAAGTCATCGGATTTGACAAAAATTTTGCTCCAACGTGCGTTCGAGAGTATTCCTATCGCTATGACAGCTATGACAAGAAGTACAAAACGTTAAAATTCGTACGTCCCAAAGAGTGTAAAGACTGTCCACTGGCTCAAGATTCATTGTGTCAAAAAGTGTATAAAGTACGAATCGAGAGCGATTTGCGTCGTTACGCTGCACCAGCTCGTGGTAGTCAGACATGGGAAGAACTATATGACCAACGAACAGCTGTAGAACGAGTGATAG
>NZ_JBEGDL010000175.1:0-589 GCF_040813775.1 Ammoniphilus soli | reverse complement strand
ATTTTTTCTTTATCAAAAAAATGAAGGATGAATCCCTGCACTTCATACAAATCACCGTCTTTTTGCTTACTAGTTCCATAAAGGGGATCATTGGTATTTCTAACAGTAAAAATATTCAGCCCCTTATTCTTCAACACCCTGTTAACTTCTTCCGATAAGAATTCAAGTTCTTTTTTGTTAAACGCCATGCAATAAAGCATGTGAGAATAACAGCCATCAAAAAAATTTGGATCAAAGGGAAGCGGTTTTCTAACGTCATGTTGCAGAACATGAACAGATCGGGTCAAATTTAGAGATTCAGCTTTCCTTTTAATAGTTTCAACACTCACTTTGGTGTATTCAACTACGTAAACTTGAATTCCGTTTTGGGCAAAGAATATGGTGTCTCTTCCCATTCCTCCGCCTAATTCTAAAATAATGCTTTTACCATCTGTTTGAAACTGTTGAAAAGCTCTAACTGCAACTTCACTAGGTGGTTCATTCCACAGTTCAGAATGAGAGTTCCAATGGTTTTCCCAATGAGGATGTTGACCGTCAGTAACGTTTTTTACTGATTTTTTTTGATCGTCCATTAAATATCTCCCTTTCT
>NZ_JBEGDL010000174.1:0-595 GCF_040813775.1 Ammoniphilus soli | reverse complement strand
TCCGGATGGAGTAGAGTTCTATACGAGAAAGAAAATGCTGACCGCTCGCTGGTAAGTGTACAGGGTACCAAACGGGCTGGTTTGGTACCTTTCTTTCAGATAAAAAGGAGGATACGGAAGATGCCACTCGTCTCGCTGACCGAGATGCTAAATCATGCGTTAGAAGAAAAATATGCCGTTGGGCATTTTAACTTAAATAATTTGGAATTTACGCAAGCCATTCTGCAAGCCGCTCAAGAAGAGCAGTCTCCGGTCATTTGTGCGGTCAGTCCAGGGTATATTGCCCATTTGGGCGGATTAAAGGTAGCCTCCGCCATGGTGAGGGCGCTGGTAGAGGAGTACTACATCACCGTTCCGGTAGCCTTGCATTTGGATCACGGCGCTTCCCATGAACAATGTCTGCAGGCCATTCGAGCCGGTTTTACCTCGGTTATGATCGATGCTTCTCATTATCCGCTGGAAGAAAACATTCGCAAGACGAAGCAAGTGGTAGATGCCGCTCATGCTTTAGGGGTATCGGTGGAAGCGGAATTGGGGCGAATCGGCGGACAGGAAGATGATCTCATTGTCGACGAAGCGGATGCCATGCATGCCA
>NZ_JBEGDL010000173.1:0-596 GCF_040813775.1 Ammoniphilus soli | reverse complement strand
TGAAAAAGGTTTTGCTTTAGACCAATTAGCACTGATATCCGTCTACTACTACATCTAATTTTCCTGTTTCCGGGCAGATAACAAGTCCATGAACATGAATGTTCTTCGGGAACATTGGATGGTTTTTGACCATCTTAACGCTTTGTTCGACGCTTTCTTCAACCGATTGAAATCCTGTTAACCAACTTTTGATATCAATACCTGCGTTGGTTAAGGTCTTTATGATTTCTTCATCTAATCCAGCTTGTCCACATTTTTCTAAGAAAGAATCAGCTTCTAACCCTTTCATCCCACAACCGTGATGTCCGACGATAGCGACTTCCTTTGCTCCAAGTTCATAAATTGCAACTAAGATACTCCGCATCACACTTCCAAACGGGTGTGAAACGATCGCTCCTGCATTTTTGATCAGCTTTACATCACCATTTTTAATGTTCATCGCTTGCGGCAATAATTCAACAAGTCGAGTATCCATGCATGTAAGAATAACCATTTTTTTATCAGGAAATTTAGTCGTTTGGTATTTTTCATATTCCTTATTTTCAACGAATTGTTCATTGTATTTAAGAATCTCTGAAAGTAACGTCATTTAAACC
>NZ_JBEGDL010000172.1:0-597 GCF_040813775.1 Ammoniphilus soli | reverse complement strand
TGGCATGCATGGCATCCGCTTCGTCGACAATGAGATCATCTTCCTGTCCGCCGATACGCCCCAATTCCGCTTCCACCGATACCCCTAAAGCACGAGCGGCTTCTACCACTTGCTTCGTTTTGCGAATGTTTTCTTCCAGCGGATAATGAGAGGCATCTATCATGACGGAGCTAAAGCCAGCCTGAATGGCCTGCAGACATTGTTCAAAGGAAGCCCCATGATCCAAATGCAAAGCGACTGGAACGGTGATGCGGTACTCATCAACCAACGCTCGAACCATGGCAGATGCTACCTTTAATCCACCCAAATGGGCAATATACCCTGGACTGACCGCACAAATCACAGGGGATCGCTCTTCTTGAGCAGCCTGCAGAATAGCCTGCGTAAATTCCAGATTGTTCAAGTTAAAATGCCCAACGGCATATTTGCCTTCTAAAGCTTGATTTAACATCTCCTTCAGTGAAACCAGTGGCATAATCCGTATCCTCCTTTTCCTAACTCAAAAAGGCTACCAAACCAGCCAGTTTGGTAGCCTGTCGTTTTTACCAGCGAGCGGTCAGCATTTTCTTTCTCGTATAGAACTCTACTCCATCCGGA
>NZ_JBEGDL010000171.1:0-611 GCF_040813775.1 Ammoniphilus soli | reverse complement strand
CATGATTTGGTCCGTGGGAGAGAAACCGTATTGATCAAACATGGAAAGGTGTTGGAAGACAATTTAAAAGAGGTGAAGTATACCGGGGAGGAACTCCTAAGCCAATTAAGAAGAAAAAATGTATTTAATATGGCTGATGTCGAATTCGCTGTAATGGAAGCCAATGGAGAAGTCAGCGTCATGCTAAAGTCTGAGCAAACTCCGATTACCCCCAAGCATTTGGAATGGAAGGTAGCATCCCAAGCAGAGCCCCAAACGATTATTTTAGATGGAAATATTCTAGATGAAGGATTGCGCAATCAAGGATTAAACCGGGCATGGTTAAAAGTGGAACTGGATAAATTGGGGATTTCTCCAGAAAACGTCTTTATCGGGCAGGTGGATTCATCTGGGGAGCTCTATGTTGATTTGTTTGATGATGCCATTCAAATCCCAAAACCTACGACCAAAGATCTTCTGTTTGCCACATTGAAGAAATGTGAGGCTGATTTGGAGCTGTTTGCTTTGGCAACAGAGGATGAAGCGACTAAAAAAATGTACCAAGATTTAGCTGGGCAATTAACAAGAGTAATAACAGATGTAAGGGTCCAATTAAAGCGATGAGGAGATAT
>NZ_JBEGDL010000170.1:0-615 GCF_040813775.1 Ammoniphilus soli | reverse complement strand
ATCATGTATGGTTTCATTATAAAGTAAAATACCACTGCGATAAATCCTTTTTATTATACTGTCAGAATTTATAACTTCGTTATATCATTTGGACAGCACGAGGAAAACTTGTTGACGCAGAATTGTAGTCTTGGCATCAGCCAAGTTTTCTAGTTTTGAGGTATTTCGTTTGAATAAAAAAGAGACCGGCAGTTCCTATGCCGGTCTTTAATTTAAATCCTATACTGCATTCTCACTGGCGCTTGAATGGCTAAGGATAAGTCCTTCGACAGACTCGATGTTGACATCCTTGCCTCCCAAGCGGCCCACTTCCTGCCCATCCTTAAAGAGCAAGAAGGAAGGCAATCCAATCACTCGAAGATCGATGCATAGCCTCCGATTTTCAGCGCTGTTTAGCTTAACCACCTTGACTTGCCCTTGATATTTTTTTTCCAATTCTTCCACTGCCGGCATAAGGGCGATGCAAGGGTCGCACGTTGGTCCCCAAATGTCGACTAGAACTGGCTGCTGGGACTCCCGTACTTCCGCTTGAAAATTCTCCTTGTTTACTTCGATCACTATGAACCGCTCCCCTCATTTTTTTCAATAATATAAGACATTCCGTCAGAAAGCTTC
>NZ_JBEGDL010000169.1:0-619 GCF_040813775.1 Ammoniphilus soli | reverse complement strand
TCCCTCCCCCTTCCTCCCTCCCCCCCCTCCTCTTCCCTCCTCCCCCTCTCCCCCCCTCTCCCTTCTCCTCCCCCCCCTCCTTCCCTTTTTTCTCTTCCTTCCTCTTTCTCTCTTTCTTTCCCTCTCTTTCTCTCCTTTTTTTTTTCTCTCCCTTCCTTTTTCCTTTTCTTTTCCCTCCTCTCCCTCCCCCCTCCCTTTCCTCTCCTCTCTTCTCCCCCCCTCCCCCCTTCCCCCCCCCTTTCCTCCCCTCTCCCCTCCCTTTTTTTTTCTCCCTTCCCCCCTCTTCCCTCCCTTCCTCCTTCCTCCTCTTCCCCTTCCCTCTTCTTCCTTCCTCCCTTTTTTCCTCCTCTTTCTTTTTTCCCCTCTTCTCCCTCTCTTTTCCTTTTCCCTTCCTCTTTCCCTTCTTTCCCTCCTCCCCTCCCCTCTTCCCTCCTCTTCTTCCTTTCCCCCCCTCTTTTCCCCTTCTCCCTCTCCCCCTTTTCCTCTCCCTCTCCCCCTCCTTTTCTTTCCTCCCCCTCCCTCTCCCTCCTCCCTTTTTCTTTCCTCTCCTCTCCTCCCCCTCTTTTCTCTTCCCCTTTTCCCCTCCCCCTTCCTCCCTCCCTTCCTCCTTTTTCCCCCT
>NZ_JBEGDL010000168.1:0-628 GCF_040813775.1 Ammoniphilus soli | reverse complement strand
AACCGTACGAGCGGTTTTCCCGCATACGGCTTTCCGATGCTCTTCACCTTGTGCATTATAGCTACCACCATGTACCCTCATTCGCGCTGACCCGCTTCAGTCCCATACGTGCGAATTCTTCTGCTACCTTCCTGGGGTGCAGATGATTACGTGTGCTTCTTGTTCCAGTACAATGCCAGTCTCCCGACAATATACCAATCTATTTTCGCTAGACATTTATTAGACATTCCAGGATCCACATTGCCGTAGTAGTTCTTCCATCCTTGTATGATGGGATTGAGCTTGCTTACCATATCCTTGGGCGACCAGTAGAGTCGTGCACGCGGTGCTGTTACTTCCTTCAGCTTGGTCCGCATCTTCTTCATTGCCTTTTTAGATGGAAAGCTGCGTAAATCATAGAATTTCCCCGATATAAATAGTTTCGGTATGCGGCGGTGATGAAATCCCAGAAAGTCAAATCCTTCTTTTTTGTCCAGCCATAGATTGGCTAACTTGGACTTGTCCGTGTTCATGGTCAGTTCCAGTTTCTCAAAGACTGCCTTGAGCACACCTGGATGGCTTCAATAGCGTGGGTTTTCTTTTCGCATAAAATGACGAGATCATCAGCATAACGAACCAGTGTGCCAAT
>NZ_JBEGDL010000167.1:0-632 GCF_040813775.1 Ammoniphilus soli | reverse complement strand
TAAAGGAACGGAATGGTGCAATGCCTGTCCCTGGCCCAACCATAATGATATCTTTTCCCCCCGAGTCTGGCAGATAAAAGTGTTTGTTTTCTTGAATAAACACGGGAAGCGTATCTCCTTCTTGAAGACGTTCAGCACATAAAACAGAACAAACTCCTTTTCTTAAGCGTCCGTGAGCGGTATAACGCACAGCACCGATGGTTAGATGCACTTCCTCAGGACTCGCGACAATGCTGCTTGCGATGGAGTAGAGACGTGGTGTCATTTTTCTTAATAGAGACACGATGTCTTGGGCAGAAGCATTCCATGGGCCGAAATCACGTAACATATCAAGCAAATCACGTCCGTTTGTATATTCTTTCAACTGGTTTATATTTTCAACTGACACAAGATTTCGCAGCTCTTCGTTTTCTGTTAATTCCACTGCCTGCTGTAAAATCTTTTTCGACAATAACGTAATATCAAAGTAGGTTGTTAGCGCTTCTTTTAACGGGAGCGTTTCACCTTGCTTATTAATTTCTACTAACGTTTCTTCATCCCACTTCATTTCCTCAAGTAAGGAAGCCACTAGTTCCGGATCATTTGAAGGAATAATACCAAGGGCATCACCTGGGACATAGGAAAGTCCGGAC
>NZ_JBEGDL010000166.1:0-635 GCF_040813775.1 Ammoniphilus soli | reverse complement strand
GGCTGAGCAGTCGCTGCCGCTTCCATATAAGCCATGGAACCCGTTCGATCGAACTCTCCTTGGAGATTTTTAAGCAGACAATAACACATCATTACCATGATGATGGCAAAAGGAAACGCCGTGGCAATGGAAACCGTTTGAAGCGTTGACAGCCCCCCGCTAATCAGCAATACGACTGCGATTGAGGATTGAATCAATCCCCAGGTTAATTTGGTTCCGTTGGTCGGATTCATGTTTCCTCCTGAGCTAAGCATACCAAGAACATATGTAGCTGAGTTGGCAGAAGTAGCAAAGAAGGTAATAACCAGGATAACCGCTATGCCGCTCAACAGCGTGCTAAGCGGAAAGTATTGGAAAAACTCAAAGAGTGCTGTCGAGACATCCGTTGTCATCTTTTCGCTCAGTTCCGTTTTTCCTTGGTCCCGAATGATGTTCAAGGCTGAACCGCCGAAAGTGGAAAACCATACAAACGTCCCGAGGGTAGGTGTTACCAATACACCCATAATAAATTCACGGATGGTGCGGCCCCGAGAAACGCGGGCGATAAAGGTGCCCACAAACGGTGCCCAGGCAATCCACCACGCCCAGTAGAATAGCGTCCATCCCGCAATCCATGTATCATCGCGAAACGGTTC
>NZ_JBEGDL010000165.1:0-641 GCF_040813775.1 Ammoniphilus soli | reverse complement strand
CATCCCTCGGTGAGGGAGTATTTAAAATGGAAAAGGATGTGACGCTGCAGTCCGTTCTGGAAAATGTAGAGGAACAGCTGATTCGGCGAGCATTGGAAGAAACAGGGGGAAATCAGACAAAGGCTGCCGAACGTCTGGGCATCTCTAGGCATACGCTCATTTACAAATTAAAGAAGATGCAATGCAAATAATGGGGATAAGTTCATGATGAATCATACTCTTAGACTTACCTCATGGAAGAAAATCGCCCTCTTGTTTTTTGCTTGTATTCTAACTGTTCTTGCCGGATGTGAAAAGGCAAGCCCGATTAAAGGTGAAGCAAAGGATCCTGCGCAGATGCCGCTGATTGTCATGGGAGCAAGATCGGCTACGGAGCAGCATTTGCTGATGAAAATCTCTACACTCTTGCTGAAGGATCATGGGTATCGCGTGAAGGAAATGAACTTTTCGGACAGCAGCTCTCTTCGGAAGGGACTTGAAGCGGGAGTGGTTGATATCTGCTGGGAATACACAAACACGGTAAGAATGTATATTCATAAGAAACCGCCGATTTTTGATTCGGATCGTGCCTTTAAGGAAGTAAAGGAGGAGGATGGCAAAAAGGGCTTGATTTGGCTTCCACGCTCTGACTTTGATAGCTC
>NZ_JBEGDL010000164.1:0-653 GCF_040813775.1 Ammoniphilus soli | reverse complement strand
CTACACCAATGACACCGCCAATGGCGAGCATTTGAATTTGACGATTGGTTAAGCTGCGATTCAAACCATCTGATCCAGATTCCTGGTTTTGTCCTCCGTTTTGAATCATAGACATTATATCGTCCTCCTTTGAGTAATCTATTAGTTTGTTACGATAAGGTTTTAGGGAGGTGATGATTCACTCTTTTCCAGTTAACGATATGTTTTTTTGTAGAACTTTCTAATGTGTTATAATAACTGAAACATTCAGTTATTATAACACATTCAAATTTACTAAAAACATAAGAAGTACTAGACTAAAATTCTTATAAATTATGAAATACTTTGCAGTTGTTTAGGATTACAATAGTAAAGCATTGATCTTATGGTGTGAATGCAAGGATGAGAAAGTCAAGAAAAAGTAATGAGCATGAGTGAGTCTAGTAGATGTTCTATCCGTTCGATTATCTGCATGTTACATCCTCATGCCCATTGATCTAGTTATGTCTTTAAATAGGTTAGTATAACTGACGAAAGGAAATATCTTTAGCACAGTTCTTGTAAAACACCTTCAACGGTTTCTACAACAAAACGCAAATCGTCTTCCGTTGAAGAGAGAGGAGGAGCAATGATTAATACATTGTTGAAACCCGGAACGGTATCCCCATTGCGAC
>NZ_JBEGDL010000163.1:0-662 GCF_040813775.1 Ammoniphilus soli | reverse complement strand
GTTCCCGGATTATGAGATTCACCCGCTTCGACAGCGAGGGTTTCAATGCCGCTATAGACTTGCACAATGAGTGAAATGGTAGCTAGAACACCGAGCCAGCCATAAGGCAGGAACCCGCCATTGCTCCAAAGATTGGTTAACCCCACGGCTTGTCCATCGTTGAAAAGGCCGGTGAGGATGATCAATGCCCCAAAGATCATAAACACACTGACAGCAAAAACTTTCAATACGGCAAACCAGTACTCTACTTCTCCGAACACACGTACAGCAAGTAAATTGGAGAGAGCAAAAAGAATTAACCCAATGAGTCCAGGAATCCAAGTCGGAAACGTGGGAAACCAATATTGCACTAATTTTCCAATGGCGGCCAGTTCAGACATAACAGTGGCTACCCAATAGAACCACCACATTCCGGCGGTTAAAAAACCCATTCGGGTACCGAGGAGATCCCCAGCATAATGACTGAAGGATCCGGCAACGGGGTGTTCAACGGTCATTTCTCCAAGTGCGCGCATCACGATCGCAGCAAGAATACCGCAAAGAACAAAGGTGATTAAAACCCCCGGTCCGGCTAGTTTGACCGCTGTAGCGGAACCGTAAAACAAACCTACACCAATGACACCGCCAATGGCGAGCATTTGAATTTGACGATTGGTTAAGCT
>NZ_JBEGDL010000162.1:0-666 GCF_040813775.1 Ammoniphilus soli | reverse complement strand
ACTCAGTAACAATCCAAATGCACTGGTATAAAGAGTAAGGCTAATTAGATTCATATTTCCTGAAAGAATGAAGTTAATATGCATGAAGATACAAATCAAAATCGAGGGAACTATCATAAATCCTACGATGAGGAATAAGCCAACAATGATCTGGACTATGGGGATGACATAGTTAAAAACCATAACATTGTTTAATGCCACATGCTCATGTAATATTTATAAAATTCTGGCACATTGTCTTTTCCTAATGCGGTAATTAAATAATCCCTTAGAAACACTCCTGGTTCGCTAAACCACGTTTTTCCTACGATCTTCGTTATCCCCGCCAATAACCAACCCAACCCGAACAGAATACGCATCAAAACAACAAGGGAAGGAACTCCCCATTTTTTAAGACTTATTTCAGATTGAGATTTTTGTGCCTCTATAATCATTTATTTTCCACCTCTGTTAATTTGTAAAATTAATTAGCATTTAAGTTTACCCAGTATAACTTTTTTGTCCTTATGCAACTTTTGGTGTATAAAAGTTCCCCGTTATATAAAATTTAGTATGATTATGATTGAGATTTATCATTCTTTTGCTCACTTCCTTCCAGAATTTTTTATTTTAATTATATGCCTATTAACCTTTAAGTTGCCTGTCTAAAAAATATTTTACCATGGG
>NZ_JBEGDL010000161.1:0-674 GCF_040813775.1 Ammoniphilus soli | reverse complement strand
TTAGCTTAGTAAGTTACTTTTGAGATAATTTGAAAAAACAGGAGTTTTAGCTCCTGTTTTTCCATTCATGTGAAAGAATCCCCATGTAATAAGTGTCATGATATTGACCATTTATGAAACCATGTTCCCGAAGAGTACCTTCCAAAACAAAGCCAAGTTTCTGATAAAGTTTCAGTGCGTTTTTGTTAATACCTCTTGTCGTTAAATAGATACGGTGGAGTCGGAGTTTATTAAAACCAATATCAATCAACAATGACATAGCATGATAGCCATATCCTCTTCCCCGATAATTTGGAGCCAAGAGAATCCCTATTTCTGCTCTTCCGTGAAAAGGTTCAATATGCGACAGATGACCCCAACCAATCAATTCATCTTCGCTGTTTAGAAACGCAAACATTTTATCATCGTTATTACGTTTATTTTGAACGTGATTTTGGACTTCCTGTAAGGTAATGAAAGTCCTGCCAACCATTGCAACGGACTCTTCTTCGTTGAGCCAAGCATGTAAAGATTCCATATCCTTGTCTTCAAATGCCTTAATAATTAGATTGCTTGATATGATAAACACCTCCCACTCTTGTACGATACAATTATACAATTTTCTTTCGTTAAACTGCCCTTTAGCAGAACAAAAACTGGACTGCCGGACGCAGCCCAACTTATCGAACAATCGA
>NZ_JBEGDL010000160.1:0-680 GCF_040813775.1 Ammoniphilus soli | reverse complement strand
GATGAGGATAATTAGCTAGGTTGGAGGTATTAATACTAATCATTAGGATTTTAATCAAATAATACTTTTTTAAAAGAATATGGGAGGCGTTCGACAGGTAGGCACATTATTCCCGAAACTTAATATCCTATAGTTATAAAGCTTATAGGTGGTGAAATAATGGCAGTTGTTAAAGCAAGAGCGTCTGACATTGATCTCTTAGCAAGATTACTTCGGGCTGAAGCTGAGGGTGAAGGTGAATTGGGAATGCTGCTTGTTGGGAATGTAGGGATTAACAGAATAAGGTCGAACTGTTCAGATTTTAAAGGTATTCGTACCATTCCTCAAATGGTTCATCAACCACATGCGTTTGAGGCTGTTATTCACCCATATTTTTATCAAAAGCCGAGAGATAAAGAAAGACGGTTAGCGCGAAGGGCTGTTAACGGAGAAAGGTTTTGGCCAGCGAAATATAGTTTGTGGTATTTTCGTCCGGGAACGGCCACAGCTCCCCAGCCATGTCCGCCGACCTGGTATAATCAGCCTTTTGTAGATAGACATAAACTTCATTGTTTTTACCAACCAACAGGTGAAGAATGTGAAAATGTTTATAACATTTATTAGAACAGTAAAAGTAATAAAATAGAACCTATTATCAACAGAGCTCCAGCGATGGGGCTTTTTATTTTTCTAACCAAAAC
>NZ_JBEGDL010000159.1:0-683 GCF_040813775.1 Ammoniphilus soli | reverse complement strand
GAGGAGGGATCCTATGGAGGTTATAAAAAAGATTACCCGAATCATCGATGGCATCTCTAACTGGGTGGGGAAGGTTGGAGCCTGGTCCGTCCTCGTCATCATGGTTTTGGTGGTTTTTGAAGTGGTCAGCCGGAGAGTCTTCAATGCCCCTACGATATGGACCTTTGAAACGATTACCATGCTATATGGCGTTCACTTCATGACAGTGGCCGCGTATGGATTGCTGCATAAAGCCATGGTATCCGTCGATTCGTTATACGAGAAGTTTTCCCCCAAGAAACGGGCGGTTTTGGATATCCTTTCTTACTTGGTTCTTTATTTCCCGTTTGTGGTCGGGATCTTTATCGTCAGCCTGGATTTTATGGAGAGATCGTGGGCGATCAAGGAAACTTCACAATCGCTGTTTGCCGCCCCCGTCTATTTGTATAAAACGATCATCCCTCTGGTTTTTGGACTGCTCATCCTGCAGGGAATTTCCGAAGTGCTGAAACAGGTCGTGTTCTTGTCCGCCAAGGAAGAGATCCTCCCTTCATCCGATTCCCTTTCGTTGGAGCATTCTCAAGCAGGCTATAGGGATAAGGAGGGAACAGCATGATGATTCAGCACGTCTTTCTGGGGGCTATGTTCGGCGGATTGTTTATGGCGCTCTTTACCGGGCATCCGATGGCGTTTGCCATGGGGGG
>NZ_JBEGDL010000158.1:0-684 GCF_040813775.1 Ammoniphilus soli | reverse complement strand
TGAACCGCTCCCCTCATTTTTTTCAATAATATAAGACATTCCGTCAGAAAGCTTCGTCATCTTTCCGAGGAACAAACTTCCCTTGGCTACAAACATGGCGTTGTTAATTTCTCCGTTCATAATCATGTCGCGGGCATGACCCATGAATGGAATGGCCGCTGCAATATGACCTTGCGTTGGAGAGAATCCTACCATCCCATGCTTTTCTTCAAAATCGTTCATGTTCGCTTTTTCCAGCTCCCCGCCCAGTACGGCCATAGCCGCTAAGGTGCGATAGTTGGTTTTCGGCACATTGCCGTTGCCGTTCGGTTCCGTTACTTCAGGATTATGCATTTCCACGGAATACTTATCGATATCCAGGATACTTCGACCAATCCTTTTCAACGGCTTTACAACAAGTGAGTTATAGATTTGCTGAGCGGAAGAGCCTGCGGAAATTTCATGCTTGCCTACAGCATCCAAGCGAACGACAGGACTTACTCCATCATCCTTCCCAATCAATATGGCAATTGCGCCCATTTGATCCTCAATAATCGGCATGTCGTTTTTGAGGTGGCCAGCATATTTCATTCCCAGCTTTGCTAAGCATCCGCCGCCGATGACCACAATTTCATCATATAGGCCTGACTGGACGAGACCTGCAGCTACTACAACCGCGTGGGCCGGAGCGCAGCAGAAGGATTT
>NZ_JBEGDL010000157.1:0-715 GCF_040813775.1 Ammoniphilus soli | reverse complement strand
TAATGTTGAATACGGTATGTTAATAAATGGTTTTGTAAGTTAGTTTAAGTCATGTGGTAATATATTTCATATACAAGCACCGAAGAAAGGAATATTGCCATAATGTCACGGTCTCAAGGTGAAACAATACTTCAGAAAATGTATGGTACACAAAATAGAGCTACAACTTTTTATAATAATCAGATATTAAATTATTTGAATCCGATGATGATAGATTTCATATCCGAACAAGAAATGGTCTTTATATCGACTTCGGATAGAAAAGGAAATTGTGACTCGTCTTTTCGGTCAGGTGAAGCTGGTTTTGTTAGAGTAATTGATAATCATACAGTTATGTATCCTGAATATCGGGGAAATGGTGTATATGCTAGTCTAGGAAATATTTATGATAATCCTCATATCGGTCTTCTTTTTATAGATTTTTTTACGTATTGCATTGGCTTACATGTTAATGGTCAAGCAACCATAATTGAAAATAGGGATTTAATTAATCATCCTTTAATCAACGAAAACATCATTGAAGAGATTAATCATACTGAAGGAACTCGTGCGGAAAGATGGGTTGTCATTAAAATAGAAGAGGCATATATCCATTGTTCGAAACATATACCTCTTCTTCGTAAAGTAAACAAAGAGATATATTGGGGAACGGATGATGAGAGACATAAGGGCGGAGATTTTTTTAAAGCTAAAAATAAAAAGTAAGAAATCATTC
>NZ_JBEGDL010000156.1:0-729 GCF_040813775.1 Ammoniphilus soli | reverse complement strand
ATTTCAAATATTGATTATCAATGAGTAGGATCCAAGAGTAGTACACTATCGAATAGAATATAACCATAAAGATCGCGATATTTGTGCAATTCCGATGTAATAATAGCATGTGATAAACCTCTCTTTGATAAATCCAATGTATTTCAAGTCACAAATGATCAAAAAGACATCCTTATAAAACATTGGAGAAGAAAAGGACTAGGCAAGAGTATAGCCTGTCCTTTTCAAAAGTAATGGTTATGTTGAAGATTCGCTTCAGGATCAACAGCCTCGAAATAATTTAATTTTTTCCACCTTATATAAAATCTAAACTAAAGCCCTTAAAAAAAGTTCGAGCATCTATTTTTTACGAGATTCCATCTGTAATTTTTCCACAACTGTTCTCTGATTTTGCAGCTTAATCCAATGTTGGCATTTCGATTTGCAATAGTTAACATCATAGGTACCTTTGGCTACACGAGGAACAAGATTACAATCGGAACACTTATCTATTAATTTCCCCAGCTCGATTCTTTCTTTCTTAATCCTTAGCATATCCCTGCATCACCTGATTGATTTATATATCTTTGTTCCATAGGTACGTAGGGCCTTAAATTCGAACCAACATATTCTGCTCTTGGTCGGATGAGACGATTGTTCTCGTATTGTTCTAAAATATGAGCCGTCCAACCGGCTGTTCTACTTACAGCAAAGATGGGAGTAAATAGATCTCTTGGGATACCCAGGCTA
>NZ_JBEGDL010000155.1:0-759 GCF_040813775.1 Ammoniphilus soli | reverse complement strand
CATACGTATCCCCATCGATCTTTGCACTTTTGATCTCCAAATTCTTTTTTACTTGTGTGTACCGACCACGAATACTGAGGAGTTGTTGGGCTTTCTTGGATTTACGAAGCTTAACCCCAACAATGTATTCCATGTTCAGCTTCCGAATTTCTTCGAGATTGGTTTCACTCACCATTCCACGATCTCCCACGAGAATCACCTTGTCTACCTGGAACCTGGATTTTAGGTCCTGAATGACAAGGGAGAACGTTTTGGTGTCATGGAGATTCCCTGGAAACACTTGATGGGCCACCGGAATGCCTTGCTTTGTCATCAGCAATCCAATGACCACTTGTTTCCGATCTCCCCGGTGATCTTTGGAGTATCCATACTCCGCCAATTCTTCCGGTCCATCTCCTTCAAAGTAACTACTGGTGGTGTCATAGAAAACCAAATCTACCTCAAGGTTCAGAAGGTCCGTGAGCTGACCAAACAAATGCTGCTCCATCGATTCTTTTTGCTCCGTTAAAAAGTCTAGGGCTCGATAATAGTGGTGAAGTTGGAGTTCCGACAATCCTTGAGCATAGATCGTCTGCACCCACTGACGAAAGAGTCCATATTTGCTAGATGGGGCCATGAGACGATTCAACACCATAGCAAAGATGGCCTCATCGAGATGAGACACAATATTAGTATCTTCAAGGGCACGTTGAAGAAAACCCTTCAAGTTCAACTTCTCCCAAATCTTACGGAAGATAAACGCTGGGCCAAAATCTTTCG
>NZ_JBEGDL010000154.1:0-775 GCF_040813775.1 Ammoniphilus soli | reverse complement strand
CGGGCATCCATGGGTCACGTGATGTAACAGCCGCTCCTTTCTCTGTCAAATGATCTCTCATCTTCACGATAAGATCCATAGGAGATAAGGTCTTTCCCGTTCCTGAAGCAGGACACATATTCGTACATCGTCCACATTCCGCACAGGCATACAGATCAATCAGCTGCCGCTGGGTAAAGTTCTCGATTTTCCCAACACCAAATTCTTCGACTTCCTCATCCTCAAAATCAATCTTGCTCAATTTCCCTACGGGTCCGACTTTTTTGAAAAAGATATTGAACATGGCGAATAGTTCATGCGCCTGTTTAGATTGTGGGACGAAGACCATGAAGGACAACACAATCAGCATGTGTACCCACCAGAACACATAGAATAAAACGGTTCCTACTGTTGTACCAATACCAGAGAACACTAACGCAACGATTCCGGAGAAGGGAGCATAAACCATATCCGGCTCGTGCCCAAGCATGATTCTCTCAAAGCCAAGTGCCAACAAAATCGACACGGTAAGAATGGTCAACCCGATATAAACAAAAGCCGCTTTTCCATTTCGTTTCCATTGTAGCCGATTCAGCTTTTCCACGTATCGACGGTAAGCCGCATAGCCTACGGCGATCAACATCAGGAAGGTAGTCCACTCCTGCAACAAACTGAAATATTTGTGGGCGTCGCCGAATGGGAATTCGTACCCTTTACTGAATCCCTTGATGACCAGTTCGATCAGTCCCACTTGGATGATCATGAAGCCATAAAACAGGATCAAGTGCATACATCC
>NZ_JBEGDL010000153.1:0-795 GCF_040813775.1 Ammoniphilus soli | reverse complement strand
GCTTATGGTTCAAGAATTACGGCAGTATTTTTCTTTTGCTCAACTTGAAGAACTAGCTCGACAAACTGGATAACTAAAAGACGAATAACTAAAAAATGTGTTACACTTTCTAAAAAAGTTCACCATGAAGATCAATAACACGGATGCTCATGTCTTCGGAACGGTCTTTTTGTGGTTACAAAATAAACCATTTTGTATCCCTATAAAATAAGGAGCGATGTACGCTCCCGATTCACTTTGTTACGGCATCGCAGTTGTTACATTGATACTCCAATCCGATACAGTGCCAGTTCCTATCGCTTGGATATGAATATGGTCATGTGTTGGTCGTTTATTTCCGAACTCCCAAGTTAAAGACCATCCATCACTTCCGTCTTTATCATAACCGATGAGTTTTTTTTGACTCCATGCAGTTCCAGTTGGGATTAACCAAAATAAAACTGTTTCTGTATTTTTCGCTTCAACGAAGATAGTCATTTTTTGAACACCTTGTGGTATACGCCACCAGTTACCTATTTTGGTTAAGTCGGTATTTACATATAAAATTTCCGCACGATCAATTTGAGCGATTGCAGGAGAAACATTAAAAATTATGCTGATTACAATAATCAAGCTGCTTAGTAACTTCATGATATATCACCTCTCATGTGTTAATATTCCCCAAGTCTGTTCTGAACGTTACTTTAACAACTTATTTGTAAAGGTATACCTTTTTAACACGGTAAAAAATGCTAGATTTGCTGTTTGTAAAGGTATGAAATTTAATTAATAAATATTTATAAAATGAAGGCCACC
>NZ_JBEGDL010000152.1:0-799 GCF_040813775.1 Ammoniphilus soli | reverse complement strand
TCGCTTTTAATTCGATCGAGGTTGTAACGGCAGGATTCATCAGCTCTTTCTTCCTCGCCGAATATAGCAAGGGTTACGATACCATCAAACTTGATTTCGCGCATCTTGTTGAAGAGCATATCCCAATTGATATCTCCTTTGCCGATATCAATATGCTGGTGAACCGTACAATTGGACCATGGTGGGTTCACTACGTAGCGAAGACACGATGAAGCTTTATGATTAAAGGTATCTGCGATGTTGATATGCTTCAATAGCGGACCAGCATAATCAAACATAGCTGAGATGTCGCCCTTCCCATCATCATAGAAGAAGGTATGCGGTACCGCATAGAATAAACCTATGAAGTCTTTATCCAATCCGCGCAGAAGATCTACAGCTTGATCATTGCGCTCGATGAAATCGAAAGGATGTGCTTGGATGTGAAGCTTAATGCCTTCGCGCTCGATGATGGGAAGAATTTCTTCCATAGAACGCATAAACATTTGCTCGCACTTGTGTGGCTTATCGTTGTGTCCCGTGAACTCGGAGTTCATCACTTCTACGCCAAGATCTACCGCGATTTCAATACAACGCTTCCAGTTGCGTACCGCTGCTTCACGATCCTCCTCTTCTGGGCCAGCCCAATGTTGCATTGGCAATACAGAGGACAATTGTACGCCTGTATCACGGAGTGCGTTCTTTAACTCCTTAATGCGATCCTTGTCTACGCGAGGATACTTGTAGAAAGGCATAAAATCTTCACGCGGAGACAGTTCAATATATTCAAATCCCAATTCCGCCGCCTTCTCTACCATTT
>NZ_JBEGDL010000151.1:0-849 GCF_040813775.1 Ammoniphilus soli | reverse complement strand
AGGGAGTTTAGTAAAAAAAGAGATGTTAATTTTTACAACATCTCCTTTACTTATAATTCCTTGTGATTTTTAGACTCTAATTCATAATTTAGATATAACAGAAAGGGAGCTTTAGTTGAAGAGCGGAGATTGTTGCCGCATTTCATTTTCTTTTTCAACAAACGAGTTAATCCAATTTGAAAGTAGTATAAGAATATTATTAGTAGGCGATACCTACACGTGATTTTATATAATCGCTTGTTTTTATCTGTCTAAATGTAAATTCTGCTGTATCCGGTACGGATATTTCAACTCCACCCTCCGGCAAAAAATTTCGGTCTATTCGATATTTGCCTACCCTTTCTCCATCCGGCAAGTACGTAGGACAGACAATCGTCCATTCGAGGGTTGATTGTTTGAGCATATCGTAAACTTTATGATGTTCTTTCGCTGCACGGGTTGACTTACGCTTTGATTCACTTGATTGATAACGCAGAGAATCTGGCGTGGTTCTACTTTGCAGGATACCTGCAGTTCCTATAGTTATTATTCGTTTTATACCTTCGTTTTCCATTGCTTCGATAATAAGTGGCATACTTTCTGATAGAGTGGTTGTGCCATCAGTATTTAGTGCACTAATAACTACATCAATCCCATGCATTGCACGTACGATATCATCTTTATTTAAAACATTCCCTTGAATAATGGTTAACTTTTCATTATTTATTTGAATCTTCTCTGGAGTGCGAACTAATACAGTAACATGATGTCTGTCATGCAGGGCATAAGTAACGATTTGACTTCCAACTCGTCCAGTTGCACCTAAAAGTAAAATATTCATAAGAACGAGCCTCCTTTTGCAAATACTAA
>NZ_JBEGDL010000150.1:0-850 GCF_040813775.1 Ammoniphilus soli | reverse complement strand
AAAAATCCTTGCTCTAATTGTACAAGGTTAAATTCATCCGAGATTTTCAGCCAGCCGTAAAATTCATCTTCAGGCATGATTTCCCCGCCCTTGCTGAAACGCTGGGCATTAGGCGCCTTCGCCTTGTGCCATGGCCCCTCGATTTCCTTCAGCGCCTCCGGACGCATGTTCCCGATAAACACTTGGTTCGGCGGATAAGCCACGGCTTCCTCATAGCTTCTTAGATGGGGTAGAATCCGATCCAACAGGGACGGATCCTTTTCGATTTCTCGAACGGGCTTGGAGCCATGTCGCACTAAGCTCGGTGTATGGGTTAGTACAAATGAAGCTCCTTTAATTACGGGTCTAGTCATCGGTCTTCCTCCTATTAAACCTGGCTGGTTTGCAAGTTCATCGCTTTGATTTCTTCTTCTAGATTTTCCACGTGGTGCTGTGCAGCTAGAGCGGCAATGCTGCCATCCCCCGTTGCGGTCACAACCTGGCGGAGGGTCTTCTCCCTGACATCCCCAGCTGCAAAGATCCCCGGTATGCTGGTTTTCATCTGCTCGTCCGTCGGAATGTAACCCGCTTTATTCGTTACCCCAAGATCTTTGATAAAGTCGGTGATCGGATCCATTCCCACGTAAATGAATACACCGTTGGTTGGATAATCGGTTACTTCCCCGTTGACCAAATTCCGGATTTTTACGGATTCAACCATGCCATCCCCTTCAATGAGGTCCACTGCTGAGTTCCAAATGATGTGAATTTTCGGATTTTCAAAAGCGCGATCCTGGATAATCTTTTGCGCACGGAATTCATCCCGGCGATGGACAATCGTTACTTTGGAAGCAAAGCGAGTGAGGAATAG
>NZ_JBEGDL010000149.1:0-854 GCF_040813775.1 Ammoniphilus soli | reverse complement strand
CTGCCCGTTTGTTGAACAAGAAAAAGGACTGCCGGATGCAGCCCAACCTATCGAACAATCGACTCCCTATAGTTGAAGATCGAAAAGTGACACGTAAAGTCTGAATAAGTATTACTTTGCTTTTGCCCTCTTTCGGAATCTTTCTAGAAAATTAAACTTATCGTCAGAAATTTCCTTTTGTTCTTGTTGAAAATGTATAAATACGTTCGTTATCCATTTAGACAACAACATAATAGTTATGTACCCAATAAACAAGTGAAAGTAATTTGTACCCTTATACATCTGAAATAAATCAAATGCCACCATTAACGACTTCATTATAAATGCGAAAGAAATACAAAGGATTGTTGTATAAATATAATAATTTTTATTTTGATTTAAAGTCCATTGGTATACCAACATATAAGATACTGGAATTAATGATGCATCTAAGGCAAATCCTGTAGGCAACACATGAGTTATTTGAAAAGGATAATTCCATAGTGCTTGTTTTATACCGTAAGCATCAATATAAGTAAACCATACATGCACATTAAAGCCGAGGAACCCTAAAAGAAAGGCTTTTCTCCTGTCCAATAAGAAATAGAGGACCACCAGTGGGATGATCAGCATAGCTACGTTAAACCAAAATTGCCATGTACCAAGAGAATATGACTGCCAATATTTGCCCCATACATTAGCAAGCTCATATTTTGATTATTTGAGAAAATGATTCACTTTGCTCACCTGTCATCATTAAGCCTCCAATAAAAAAACTTAATCCTAATTTACCCAGTCACAATGTTCTATATTACTGCCCGATAGCAGAACAAATAAAAAGACGGATGCAAATGCAACCGTCATGTACTATCGAT
>NZ_JBEGDL010000148.1:0-862 GCF_040813775.1 Ammoniphilus soli | reverse complement strand
AATGGGTGCATTAATCAAGTAGGATTAATGCTTATTTTTGTTGGAGTTATTGTAACGGAGATCTATAGCGAAATAAACAACAAAAGACGGTTCTTCTGACCTTACAGTAGGAGAATCGTCTTTTTAATTTCCATAATATGACTTATTGTACGTTTTTCGCGTAAAACCTGCTATTGACTTTAGGGTAACAAAACCCTTGTAACCCTATTTAATTTAAGATAAATGATTAACAAACTCTTCGTACCCCACCCTTCCACTATATCTACTAAACAAAAAAGGATGCCCACATTGCTGCCGCTAGTGAAATCATATAATCAAGCGGACTCTTAATATCAGGCGGTTATACTCTTGTTTTCTTAGGACGCGGGTCGATATCTGCTATGACTATATTACCCTTGTTCGGGGAGGATTCGAATGGAAATTGAGCGTTCATTTTAAATCATCCGTTCCTACTGAGGGGAAGGACCCCTATTTTAGTTTTGATAGGAGTCAGTCATTACAATGTTGTGATGATCGTGTACATAGAAAAAAGTAACCGCCCCTCTCACGACCAAGAGAATTGGGTAGTTACTTTTTCCTAAATACATCTAAACTTTTATGGTCAGCCGCTCTTCGTGCGGCATGTAGTTACGTGGTAATTTGTATCAGCATCTGACTTTTTTTATTCATACGCTATATCTAGATATATTATACTTGGAAATAATGAGTTTATTTAAATAGTAATCGGCTACGATGTGTCTGTCTGACCTCGCTGTAGAAAATGGGAACCGAAAAAATCTTTAGCTGCGGCGAAGAGTGGACTTCTAGCAGCCAGAGAAAAGCAAAGAACAGCCCTTCTCTGCTATCGATGCGGACAAAGGCC
>NZ_JBEGDL010000147.1:0-876 GCF_040813775.1 Ammoniphilus soli | reverse complement strand
ATTAAAATCCTAATGATTAGTATTAATACCTCCAACCTAGCTAATTATCCTCATCTCCTATATAATAAGAACATATATTCCCTTCCATAGGAGCACCCTTATGAAACTCCCATCAGACCAGGAGCAAACCTTCATCTTCGATTATATTACCCTTCCCCTACTCCTTACCGTGTTGGAACGTGACCGAAAAGTATTTGAATCATCTGCATTGAAGATTAAAGCCCCATATCTCTCTTTGTTTGAATCCGCTATAAGTAAAGTTGAACGTCTATCCAAAACACCAAGAAAACACTTAGATTACACGGTATAAAAGTATACTCAGAGAAGAGATTGGATAAATGTATAGAGTTAAAATATACTTATCATGGTTATCATCATATATTAAATCCAAGTTGGGATACTTTGAGAACTAAGGTAACTGGGATGATGTCTGATTATTTAAGATAAGCACAAAACAAAAAAGAGAGATAACGGTCCTAAGAGCAATGTCCCTGAAATATGTAAAACGCCCAGCCTTAAATTTACTTAAGGGTTAAACAAAACTAAAGGCGATAAATTTACCAAGCGTTTTGGCAGCTACTCCCCATCCAGCACTCATTCCTTATATCATCTATCCCTAGGGAGCTATATTATAAAAATCCGTACCCAAAATCTCCCAATACATATATACGAATCAAATTTTCACCCTTACTGTATATGGCAATTTAGGAATATCTATTTTTACAGAACATTTATTCGATTGTTAGTATTTTTATAACTAATTTTTATTCGATAAATTCAATTATTATACATAAATGCTTGACTATAGTTATTGAACTAATGGGCAGTTTTGCTTAACAGAGACAATTTTTAAAGTCTGCAGGTAATCATATAAAA
>NZ_JBEGDL010000146.1:0-901 GCF_040813775.1 Ammoniphilus soli | reverse complement strand
TGAAAAATTGGAAATTGATATCTTTAATTGCGTTGTTAGTGGTAAGTATTGGCTACCATTATTATTCTTTTTCGGAAGAACAACGTATGATTAACTATCTGTTTACCCGATACGAGAAGGAATTGTTAAGAGCAGATAGTGCCTTGCAAGAAAGTTTGAAGGTGCAGGATATACAAGAGAAAGAACGCTATCTTCTTGCTTCTCACCAAGCGCTATCTAACAGCAGTGAGATTGCAGGTATCCTCGGAACATGGAAAAAGGAATATTCCGCAACATATGATGTTAAGATTTATACAGCTATCCCCTATGATATGAGTTCTCTACTTTACCAATCCATGGATTCTTCAAACGAGGAAGGAAATTTAAAGATTGTTTCATATATCTTTAAAATTTATTCAAGACATATCAAGGAAAGTGACGTAAATCAGCCAGAGGAATTCCGAAAGATATATAACGAAATTCATATGGAAGTAAGAAAAATGGGCTTATTTAATGAAGAAATCTTTTTAAAAGATTTAGGGGTCTAGGTAACATGCTATTAAGCTTATTGGGCAGTTTAGAGGAATAGTGCGCCTAGCTAAGCTAGGCATAACTTGTTGGTGAAAGTCCAACCGAGGTAGGGGCCAAGCCGCCTCGTAGCTAGCAGGCATCTGGTGATGAGAGCCTAAGGATGGAGCCCTGTGAAAAACTCCAATAGGGGTGAAGCAAAACTGCAGGCCGTAACATGAAGTGAATCCTGCCGCATCGTTATTTACAACCCGAAAGGGACAAGAGGGAGCCGAGCCACGTATTTCATGGCGAAGGCCACGGAACGCGTGGAGACCTTGGAGAAGCAGCGCGGAAGAGCCCTCCGGTGTATGGGGATCGGCATGCAGTGACAGTTGTGTCTGGAACTAGGGAG
>NZ_JBEGDL010000145.1:0-928 GCF_040813775.1 Ammoniphilus soli | reverse complement strand
CCGTAGAAAGGATCATTTCAATGGAAGTAATCATTGAACGAGCATGTGGGATGGACGTCCATAAAGATAACATTACTGCATGTATCATGACACCAGAAGGAAAGGAGATTCAAACATTTTCAACGAAGACTGTATTTCTATTACAGTTAGTAGACTGGATTAAGCAACATGGATGTACTCATGTTGCCATGGAGAGTACAAGTGTCTATTGGAAACCGATTGTGAATTTATTAGAAGCGGAAGATATTGAATTTTTAGTGGTGAATGCTCAGCATATTAAAGCCGTTCCAGGACGTAAGACTGATGTGAAGGATGCCGAATGGATTGCCAAACTTCTTCGTCACGGACTACTCAAAGCCAGCTATATTCCGGATCGAAATCAACGGGAGCTAAGAGAGTTGGTTCGTTATCGTCGGAGTATTATTGAAGAGCGTGCTAGACAACATAATCGGATCCAAAAAGTATTGGAAGGAGCCAACATCAAGCTAGGCTCTGTGGTTTCCGATATTACGGGGGTTTCATCTACAAACATGCTTCGTGCCATTGCCGAAGGCGAGGAAGATCCTGAAACTCTAGCAAACTTTGCTCTACGTACATTGAAACGAAAAAAAGATGAACTTGAACTCGCTCTTAGGGGCTATGTAAGCCCTCATCAACGCCTCATGATCAAAACCATTTTAACTCACATTGATTTTTTAACAGAGCAGATTGAAATGCTAGATCAAGAAGTCGCACAGAGAGTGAACGCATACCAGGAAGATGTGGAACGACTCGATTCTATTCCTGGCATAGCTAAACGCATGGCAGAGCAGATTTTAGCTGAAGTTGGAACGAATGTAAAAGACCAGTTCCCCAGCGCAGCTCATATGTGTTCATGGGCTGGATTGGTTCCTGGTCATAACGAAAGTGCTGGCAAAAGGAAATCTTC
>NZ_JBEGDL010000144.1:0-931 GCF_040813775.1 Ammoniphilus soli | reverse complement strand
CGAAGCAACGCTCACACTCATAGATATAAGATTCTGCTTGCTCTTCAAAATGTTCGCCACATTCACGGCACTCTTTTTGCGGTATTTTTTTATAAAGATCAAAGTTTTTTGTCATTTTTAATGCCCCCATGTTATTAGTTTTCATGTTGTTGGAATTGCTCTTCTTCCGTAGATCCGGCCAATGCAGTTGTAGAGGACTTTCCTCCTGTGACAACAAGAGACACTTCATCAAAATAGCCTGTACCGACTTCGCGCTGATGGCGAGTCGCGGTATATCCATTTACTTCTGCTGCGAATTCTGCTTCTTGTAGTTCTGAGTATGCGGCCATTCCTCTTTCTTTATAACCTCGAGCCAACTCAAACATGCTATGGTTCAGGGAATGGAATCCGGCAAGGGTGACGAATTGGAACTTGTATCCCATTTTGCCCAGTTCCTTCTGGAAGTTAGCGATGGTTTGATCATCCAGCTTCTTCTTCCAATTGAAAGAAGGAGAGCAATTGTAAGCCAATAGCTTGCCTGGGTACTTGGCATGAATAGCATCAGCAAAGCGACGTGCTTCTTCAATATTCGGCTCGGATGTTTCACACCAGATCATATCGCAGTAGGGGGCATAAGCTAATCCACGGGCGATCGCTTGATCTAATCCTGGCTTCGTGTAGTAGAATCCTTCAATACTTCGCTTACCTGTCAAGAATCCGTGATCATATGGATCTGCATCACTCGTAATCAGGTTGGCCGCGTTTGCATCGGTACGAGCAATAATGACGGTTGGAACGCCCAAGACATCCGCAGCCAAACGGGCAGCAATTAAGTTGCGAACCGCCGTTTGAGTGGGAAGCAGCACCTTGCCTCCTAAGTGCCCGCATTTCTTTTCCGAAGATAATTGGTCTTCCAGATGAACCCCGCCAGCGCCCGCCTCAATCATCGCTT
>NZ_JBEGDL010000143.1:0-946 GCF_040813775.1 Ammoniphilus soli | reverse complement strand
AGAATCGACATCGTTTCTTCTATTTAACTATGCCCAAATTCACCACCAACGGTTTCATCCGACTTACTTTCCATCGATGCATCTATTCTAGAGGTGATGAAATCCTGCGAATGAGCGAGCATACGTGATAAACCCCCTTAATACCGAGGGACGGGGATCGATAGTGCAGTATTGTTAGCCTGTTTTGTTATTCCGAACCCACGGAGGGAAAGACCAAAACACAAATAAAAAAACACCTTATAGAAAAGGTGACTTTCATTAGTGTTCATTATTAGGTTTCTTTAGTTTGTTAGTGTGATAATCATATTCTAAATAAATTAAAACAGACAATAAAAACATCGAAACGATTTTTTGTGTAATGTCCATGTTCCAAATTCCTATGTTAGCCTGTGGAGTAGACATTATCAAAAGATAGAGTAGTACAAGTCTATATATAATGAGCATACAACACCTCCTTACATGGTAATAAAACCCATTTTATCATGCGGTCTCTGTACGAACAACCTGAATTTTTTATTATTTTTAAGGGTCGACTTAATTGAGCTAACGGGATTCGATAGCATGGGAACGGATAGGCATCCGTTCCCTGCTTGGTCGCTGCCGTAACGGGCAGCATTCAATAAGGGGATAGAAGTATACTCTACAAGAAATAGGAATGTGGTGAAAAAATGGACATCTCTATTATAAAAAGCGATATAGATTTTTCTTCATTCTTTGGTCAAAAAATTATTGATATTCGACCATTTGGAAAGGGTTTGATTAACATTATATTTGAAAGTGGAAGTATCAACGTAGAATGCTCTTGGAGATTGAGGAACTCAGATGACATTTTAGTTGGCATTTCAGAACGAACAGAGACAGATTCGCTTTTAATCTTAAAAAATTACATGCTTGAATCAATTTCATAAATCTGAGCCCAAGTAGCTCAAGTGTTTTTAAGCATAGA
>NZ_JBEGDL010000142.1:0-957 GCF_040813775.1 Ammoniphilus soli | reverse complement strand
TTAATCCACCAGCCACATGATCAATTCCGGGAACATCATGAGCAGGGCGAGAACGAGTAACATGATCGCGACGAATGGATTGACCCCTCTAAAGATCGCCTGCATTTTCACTTCCTTCGGCACAATTCCCTTGATATAGAATAAGGAGCCTCCCACAGGCGGCGTCAAGAACGAGGTCTGTAGCGCGACAGCCGCACAAGTGATCACCCATACCATGTCATAGCCATATTTCTGGAGCAAGGGCATGAAGACCGGAAATACGATCGAGACAATCCCTGGCCATTCCATAAAGATCCCGAGAATATATGTCACCACCATCATGCTAATAAACACGGCGGATCCGCTTAACCCTACGGCTTCAATCATTTGGTGAATGGTTTCATCTCCATCCAGTCCCAGGAACATCGAGGTAAAGGCATCCGCCCCAATGATAATGAACAACACCATCGTCGTCGTTTTCGCCGTTTCATACACCGATTCGCTTAGCATCTTCATACTGAACTTTCGGTAGCACACGGTGAGCAATAAAGCCACTGCGGCACCCACCCCGGAGACTTCTGTTGGAGTCGCAATTCCCGTGTAGATCGTCACCAGCACCGCCACAATCAGAATCGTCATCGGCACCGAACTCACCATAAAGTTCTTGACGATTTGTCCGGTAGTAACCGCGCTGAGTTCCTCTTTACTTATGGCCGGTCCCATATGCGGTTTTCTCCAGCAGAGGAACACCACATAGATGCAATAAAAGAGGGATAGCATTAATCCCGGCACAAAGGCCGTTTTAAACAAATCCCCGACCGATACCTGGGCATAGGATCCCATCACCACCAGCATGATGCTCGGCGGGATCAAAATCCCCAAGGTTCCCCCTGCAGCCACCACGCCAGTGGTTAACCCTTGATCATAGCCATACTTTAATAACACGGGAATGGAAAGCATCCCGATCGTCACCACGGA
>NZ_JBEGDL010000141.1:0-969 GCF_040813775.1 Ammoniphilus soli | reverse complement strand
AGGGGGATACAAGGAATGAAAACTGAACACAACATTAGACTTACTTCTTCTGAAATGGGATTCCTTTGGACTCAATACATAAGTGATAGTATGGCTGTATGCGTATTTAAACACTTTTTGGAAAAGGTAGAGGATACACAGATACAGCCCGTCATTGAATTTGCGTTAAGTTTATCGGAAAACCATGTAAAAAGAATTACTCAAATATTTATTGATGAAGATATTCCTATACCAAAAGGATTTTCCGATGAAGATGTAAATGTTTCCGCACCGCGATTATATTCGGATACGTTTGTATTAAATTATATCAGGCAAATGTCAAGAGTCGGGATGGCTACGTCCAGTTTAGCTTTATCCCATGCAGCGCGTTCGGATTTCACCGACTTTTATACCCAATGCCTTAGTTCAACCGCTGAACTCAATAATAGATCAGGAAGTGTTCTATTATCTAAAGGGCTTTTCATTAGACCACCTTTTATTCCAAAGCCGGAAAAAGTGGATTTTGTTGAAAAACAAAACTTTTTAACAGGATGGTTCGGGGAACGCAGGCCCTTGAACGCTATTGAGATCACCCATATTTTTATAAACTCACAAACGAATGCATTAGGGAAAGGCTTAATCATAGGTTTCAGTCAAGTAGCTCAGTCAAAACAGGTGCGTGAATTTTTTGTAAGAGGAAGAGAAATAGCGACTAAACACATTGAAATATTCCGGTCAATACTAACCGAGGATAATATCCCTTCGCCTACCACTTGGGATAGCGATATTACAACCTCTACAATTCCGCCATTTTCAGACAAACTGATGATGTTTCACATTAACGGGATAATCGCTAGCGGTATTGGAAATTATGGGGTTGCTATGGCTGCAAGCATGAGACGTGATTTATCTACTCATTATTCGCGCCTTACGGTAGAGGTTGGACAATATGCTGAGGATGGAGTAAACATCATGATCGACAATGGTTGG
>NZ_JBEGDL010000140.1:0-978 GCF_040813775.1 Ammoniphilus soli | reverse complement strand
AGGAGGATGGAAATGGAAGAACAAATCAGGAAGTATCTTCATCAACGCTTTACTCCTTGGCTCATTATTTTATTTGGATCAACGGTAAAAGGAAACACTCATGGGGAAAGTGATATTGATATTGCCTTTCTTTCGGATAAAATATCGTCGGAATATGAGGTGTTTATGGCAGCCCAGAAATTAGCCGATATGTTAAAGAAGGAAGTGGACTTGGTCGATCTCGCGCGTGCGAATACCGTATTTAGGGCTCAGGTGATTGGCGACGGAAAAGTGATCTTGGATGAAGATCCCCTTCGGAGAATGAACTTTTTCATGAATTCCTATAAGGCATACGCCAAACTAAATGAAGAGCGTCAACCCATCTTTAATCGCTTAAAAGATAAAGGAGTAGAGGGATGATCAACGATATCATCATTAATAAGGTACAAACGATAAAACGCTGTTTAAGCCGGATCAACGAAGAATACGATGGGAATCCCAAGCACTTAGAGAATTACACGAAACAAGACTCGATCATCCTCAATATTCAAAGAGCCTGTGAAGCCAGTATTGATATGGCGATGCATGTAATATCAGAAAAAGGCTGGGGAGTTCCCCAAAATAGCCGTGATGCTTTTGATATCTTGTATAAGAATGGGGTCATCGATGAAAAGCTAAATCATCACTTAAAAGCCATGGTAGGATTCCGTAATATTGCCGTACATGACTATCAAACCCTACACCTCCCTGTTATCCAAGTAATTATTGAAAAACACCTGACGGACTTTATTCAATATACGAATCTGATTATGAAATACGAATAGAAAAGGAGTATGTAGGTCGGGAAGAGACTCTATCAGACGATCCTCTTCAATGTACTCTATAACCCTAACGATCAGGCCCAGTCCACTTTAAGAGTTACTGGGCCTGTTGGTATTCCTGTAACCAAATGCGTTGCCGTTCGATATCCGTAGCAAAATAGGTGATGATTTCTTGCTT
>NZ_JBEGDL010000139.1:0-984 GCF_040813775.1 Ammoniphilus soli | reverse complement strand
TTCAACGAATTGTTCATTGTATTTAAGAATCTCTGAAAGTAACGTCATTTAAACCTCTCCCAAACCTTAAAAATTACTATAAATTTGTCGTAATATCCCGAAATTCTTTCGATGTTAAAAATACCACTAATCCAATCCCGAAAACGCCAAAAAATAATCCCTTTGCGATTGAAACAATTGCGTTCTTCATATTAACACAACCTTTCGAATTGGATTTAACGGAAAATTTTGAGATGCACAAGTTAAGCAACCCACCTCGGACAGCACGTGCCCGACACTCGGTTTTGTATATTGTAAAGCTATAATTTTGCTACTCCGGTAATATGCAGGTTATCAAAGCTGCTCAAGGTCCCGCCTGGCAGCTTTGATTTTTATCTATATAATGAGGATCTCTCCATCTCCGGTCACTCTAAGGAATTCTAATTGGCCATCAAGATCTGGCTGGCATAATTCTGCTTCTCGATATCAAACCATTTTTTTATCCGCAGCATATCTTCAGAAGTATAATAACAACTCATGAAGTCCATGTTTTCATCTGCTCGTGGATTTTCTGCCCGATAAAGTTCCATGAAGGCCTTTGCTTCCTCTTGCGATTCGCACCGGTTAATGCCTTTGGTCAAAAAATCCTTGATCGTTACAAGTTTTTCACCTTTCCAAATCATTATATAGCCCCCCAATAGCAATGGTTTGATTGCAGAATCTCTTTTCTTGTTTTCCATTAAAAACACTTACACAATTTTAAATAAGCAAAATTGATGCCAACAAATTATTCTTAATATTGCTAATGATCCCTGCAAACTCGGTCGATAATTGTAGAAGAATTCCACTGTTCGGTGTGAAATTATTCTACACTGTTGAAATATTACTCTCCTCCCAACAGCAAGTTGGATTCTTGCAAGAATTCCCTTGCGGCTTTTAAAATGTGGAGAGTAATACCAAACCTGTATCAGACTCTTCCGACATAAAGAAAAGTGTGCCGTGGAT
>NZ_JBEGDL010000138.1:0-999 GCF_040813775.1 Ammoniphilus soli | reverse complement strand
TGTTCTACTTACAGCAAAGATGGGAGTAAATAGATCTCTTGGGATACCCAGGCTATGATACATAGAAGCTGAATAGAAATCAACATTAGGTAGCAAACCTTTTTCTTTTAAGAGAATTTCTTCTATCTTTACTGACATGTTATACCAGGTACTTTGTCCTGTAAGTGTTGTCAATTTTTGTGACATTTTTTTCAAAAACTTAGCGCGTGGATCTCCTGTCTTATAGACTCGGTGACCAAATCCCATAATTTTTCCCTTTGAAGTTAATTTCTGCCCAATATAGGATTCGACCTGGTCCATTTCCCCAATATCTTCTAACATATTCATAACAGCTTCATTGGCACCTCCATGCAAAGGACCACTTAACGTCCCGACCGCAGAAACAATACCAGAATAGATATTAGCAAGGGTAGCTACCGTTACTCTTGAAGCAAAAGTAGATGCATTAAGCTCATGATCGGCATGGAGGACAAGTGCCGTATCGAGTGACTTAATGGAAATCTCATCAGGATTTTTGCCCGATAGCATATACAAGAAGTTCTGAGCAAAACCATATTCAGAATTAGGGGGAATAATCTCTTTTCCTTCCCTTACACGTTGAATACCAGCTACAATACTTGAAATTTTTGCTTGTATTTTTAAAGCTTTACGACGATTAGCTTCCTGGGACATGTCATTTGCATCAGGATCAAACATCTCCAATGCCGATAAAGCCGTTCTTAGCATAGTCATTGGATGGGCATCTTTAGGAAAGGACTGAAGTAAGGAGACAATTTCATCCGGCAGTTTTGCATGATAGGCCAATTTCACCTTAAGCTCAGCAAGTTGTTCTTCATTGGGCAAATAATCATTCCATAATAAATATAGGACCTCTTCAAAACTTGCCTGCTCAGCTAATTCATCGATGTTTATTCCTCTATAAGTAAGAATTCCATCTAAAATTGAACTGATTGCAGATTGTGTTGCTACAATCCCCTCTAAACCAGCTACTGACATCAC
>NZ_JBEGDL010000137.1:0-1010 GCF_040813775.1 Ammoniphilus soli | reverse complement strand
TCTATTATGGCCTTCGTCCTGCTGTTTGCTATCATGGCTACGGGCTGCATGAAATCCCAATCGACAACGGCTCCAGCCGGAGGAAACACCCCCGCCCAAACCTATGATTGGAAAATGATCAGCACGTGGGGCGAAGGATCGCTTCAGTATGAAAATGATGTCTATTTTGTGGATTTGGTCAAGAAATTAAGCAACGGTCGCCTGAATATCAAGCTGCATGCGGTAGGCGAGCTGGCTCCCGCGAATCAGGTTCTGGACATGGTCAGCAAGGGTACGGTACAGATGGGCTCGGATTGGCCGAACTACTGGTCTGGAATGAACACGGCCTTTGATCTGCTCGGCTCCCAGGGAGTTGGCTTCAGCCAGTGGGATTACCTTCTGTGGATGGAACAGGCAGGCGGGCGCGAGCTATACAACGAGATCTACGGGAAATTTAATACGGTTTACTTCCCGACCTCGATATCCGGGATGGAATCGGGTATTCGATCCACTTCCCCGATTCGTAGTTTAGAAGATTTAAAAGGAAAGAAAATCCGGATGGCTGGATTGATCCAAAGCCAATTGGCGCAGGAAGTAGGGGCAACCCCGGTGACTCTGGCAACAACGGAAATCTATGAAGCCTTGCAAAGAGGGGTAGTCGACGGGGCGGAATATAGTTCACCCGCTGCAGATGAAAGGCTCAAGATCCATGAAGTGACGAAGTATTGGCTAGCGCCAGGCTGGCACCAAACGAGTTCGGTCTACGGAACCTCGATTAATAAAGACGCGTGGGCTTCCTTGCCGGATGATCTGAAAGCGGTAGTGGAAGAAGCGAGCAGGGCGTCGGTCCTGGCTCGATCGGCCTCTTTTGCCTATGGCGATGCGCTGGCGTCTGAGCGGATCTTAGAGAGCGGAATTGAAACAACGAAGCTATCCGATAGCGATATGCAGAAATTGAGAGAAATCAAAAATGGAATCATGAGCAAGCTGGCCTCGGAAAATCCTGATTTTGACCGCGTATGGAAAAGCCA
>NZ_JBEGDL010000136.1:0-1022 GCF_040813775.1 Ammoniphilus soli | reverse complement strand
GTGTCTGACTACGAATCAGAAGGTTGGGAGTTCGAGTCTCTCCGGGCACGCCATTTCGGGAAGTAGCGCAGCTTGGTAGCGCATCTGGTTTGGGACCAGAGGGTCGCAGGTTCGAATCCTGTCTTCCCGACCATTTAAAAATAACATGCGGGTGTAGTTCAATGGTAGAACTCCAGCCTTCCAAGCTGGTCGCGTGGGTTCGATTCCCATCACCCGCTCCATAAAGGGCCCATAGCTCAGCTGGTTAGAGCGCACGCCTGATAAGCGTGAGGTCGGTGGTTCGAGTCCACTTGGGCCCACCATACATATAAAATCAAACCTTATTCGTAAAGAATAAGGTTTTTTATTTTTTATGGCCTAAAGACAAGTAATGTTCGATTCTAAAATCCTCCTCTCCTTCATAGTTACTAAGTAACCGAGTAACACAGTAACTCAGTAACTGAGCTAAGATCCAAAAAAGGAGGTATTTTGGTCATGAGAGGAGAAGGGGGAAGAGTTCGATCTGAACGTTCCGATAAAAAAATTAGAGTTAATTCGTATTTTAGTAAAGCCGTTCATGAAAAATTAGATCGATTAGCAGTAGCTTGTGGTGTCACCAAAACCGGCCTCGCTGCTTATTTGGTTGAACTATGCTTACATAATGAAAACATCGTTAATTTTGCACAAGACCAGCATAAAGACTCCTCACGATTTCGCATAATTCCATCCAAGGTGGATGGCGAATTAAAATTCATCTTTGTCGAAAAGAAAAGCAAATTATTACGACCCAACTAACACTGTGAGTGTTAGTTTTTTATTTTTTGTTGAAAAGTTGTAGGATTGGAAATAACATCCTATTGCTACAGTAGCAACTCTCGTGTTATATTAACGGTCGTTGCTTAAAAACAAAGGCAACAATCACTACAATTCAAGTGATATGGAAAAAAATACTTATTGCAGTGATTTTAACGATATGTTATATTATTAATTGTCGCTTCGGCGGCGATTGAAAAAGAAGCAAATGAATGTTCTTTGAAAACTGA
>NZ_JBEGDL010000135.1:0-1070 GCF_040813775.1 Ammoniphilus soli | reverse complement strand
AAGCCTGAAACAGTTAGTTAGCAAAGAAGGATAGTTATTTTCAGTATATCGATACCAAGTCGTAGTTGGTTACCTTAAGTGTTAGCTATCAACGATTTTGTATAGACGACCTGCCCGAAAGGGTGGTTTTTTATTTTATTCAGTGACGTAATAAATTGTTGCGAAAACGACCTTTAGGTACCTCACTTAATTCAATTGATCCTTTCACCATTCTACAATAAGAGTTGATGTTGAACTATCCTCCCTTTAACGGAACAAAAAATAATGGGATGCCGAAGCATCCCCGAATATCACGCTATCGATTCCCGTTTGTTAAACAAACCAATAATCCTTTTCGCCCGACTCCGAAAGGGATTTTCAGTTCATGGATATTTCCCATACCCATTATCATGTCCACCAGTGGGGTTTTCCCTTTTCTTTGGGGTCTGAATGTCAAACAAAAAACACCATTACGAAAGTGACAGCGTTAAATGGATTTGACAATCATTTTTACAAAACGACTATCTTAATGTCATATTTTTCAAAAGCACGTTTCAGTTCAATTTTTGCTTCTTCTTCGTCATCACCGTGAACTTCTAATTTATACGGGGTAGAAGATGCTAATAAAGATATACTTAACCCAAGAAAACTTTTAACATCGACAATTTTATTATCTGCATGTAAGACGATACTTGACTTAAACCTGTTTGCCGTTTGTACGATGTTAACCATTTCTCTTGCATTAATTAAACCATTTTCAACAGCTTTACCTACTTTTACTGCGTCGGAAATTCTTTTATAATCAATATCCATTACGATTACCCCTCTCAAACAATTAATAACTTACTTTTTTATTTTAACAATTTTCTTAATAACAATTAAAAAGTAAGTAAGATTACCTTCCTTACTTTATGAGGTTTAAATACGAATTATCCTGCTAAGATTAAACCGTATTACCTGTTATTTGCATAGAACTAGGTTTGTGAAAATAAGAAGCGTTCCTTTGAAATAGGAACAGCTTTTTATTACAGGAATGCTGCCCGTTTGTTGAACAAGAAAAAGGACTGCCGGATGCAGCCCAACCTATCGAA
>NZ_JBEGDL010000134.1:0-1213 GCF_040813775.1 Ammoniphilus soli | reverse complement strand
GTGGATTCGTTGCATGATTTGGTCATGAAGGAGACGGATGGACTGGGAGCCGATGCGGTCATTATGGCAATCGGGGTGCCTTCGATTGTGGATGCGTCCATTAAATTGCTTCGCAAGGGAGGAACGATCAACCTGTTCGCCGGATTCAGCAACGGAGCGGCGTCTCAGATCGATCCAAACTTTATCCATTACCATGAAGTGAATGTGGTGGGAACAACCGCCCTGACCCGTGCCGACTACTTGACTTCCTTATCGCTCATTGCGGCAGGAAAGATCAATACCGAGGTTCTCACCACCACCGGTTATACCTTAGATACGATTCAGCAGGCGATTCTCGATGTAAAGAATGGAACGGGGATGAAGACGGTTATCCATATTGCTTAACATGACTTTAACGAAAACCACGAGGGGGAATATCCATGAGTTACTTAGGAAAAGAAATTCGCATGAGCCGTCTATTGAATCCGAAATCCGGCCGCTTGCTGGCTGTGGCTGTGGATCAGGCGATCGCCCGAGGCATCTTTGAAGAATTGATGCCGATCGGGCGAAAAATCGATGAAATCGTCGCCGGCGGACCGGATGCGATGACGATGCATAAAGGGATCGCCGACATGTGCTTCCGGCAGCATGCGGGGAAAACGGGCCTCATCCTGAAATGCTCGTCGTTCTCCCCATGGCAGCCGAATTATGACGCATGGGTAGCGGATGTGGAGGAAGGCATTCGACTTGGAGCGGACGCCGTGTCCATGGGATGCATCGTGGGCGGGGACGACCAGCCGGAACAGCTGCGCAACCTCGGATTGATTTCCGGCAAGGCGGCGGCTTACGGGATTCCGATGATCGCCCACATCTATCCGCGCGGGAACCAGATTCCGGAAGATGAAAAGGATCACTGGAAGCATGTGGCGTATGCGGTTCGTGCCGGTGCGGAATTGGGCGTCGACATCATTAAGACCAAATATACCGGAGATCCGGAAAGCTTCAGCAAAGTGGTTCAATCGACCCCAGCAAAAGTCGTGGTGGCGGGAGGAGAATCCGGAACGCGTCTAGAAGATTATTTCCAGATGGCAAAGGATGTCATTGGAGCGGGTGGAGTAGGCATTACCTTTGGCCGATTTGTCTGGAATAACAGCAACCCGACAGCGATCGTGAAGGCTTTGGCTCATGTGATCCACGAGGATGGATCGGTAAAGGAAGCGGTCGAGTTGTATAA
>NZ_JBEGDL010000133.1:0-1278 GCF_040813775.1 Ammoniphilus soli | reverse complement strand
GATCTAATAGCAGAGAAAGGCTACAACGGTGTATCTACCAAGGAAATAGCCGAAGACGCTGGTTTGAGTGAGAAGACGCTGTTTCGCCGCTTCGGCAGCAAGCAAAATCTTCTCGAAACTGCATTTGACCGTTTTCACTATACCGAAGAGATGAAAAAGCTGTTTAGCGAAAGGATTGTGTGGGATTTGCATACAGACCTGCTCCTGATCAGCCGCACTTATCATGAAATTATGAACCGCAACCGGAAAATGATTATCATCAGTATCAAGGAGGAAGGCAATTTGCCCGGTTTTCGAGAAAGAACACAGCAACACCCTCGACAATTAATGGAATTCTTGACGAATTATTTTACGGTCATGTACGAGAAGGGCAAACTGATCCGGACGAACCCGGAACTGCAGGCGTTGTCGTTTATGATGATGAATTTCGGCGCGTTTATGAACAACTTGGATGACGAAGCAAACTTTCCGACCGTGTCTCTGGAGTCATTTATAGAGGAGAGTGTACAGATATTCACTAGGGCCTTAACCCCCTAGTTTTTTTAGAAACACCATGACAGCTAGTACTGACTGTCATTTATCATCCGTTTCATTTGGAGGAATTCCAAAGAGAATGAAACCTAAGGTGGAGATGGAGAATGGAAACGGAAATTTCACGGCAAATAGGAGAGAAATTAATGCGGATTGTCATGTTCACACTTGCCCTTTCAGCTATGAGCGCATTGATGTTCAACCTCGTACTTCCCGAGATTCGTGAAGCGTTTGGTCTTACCACTGCTCAGGTAAGCTGGGTCACTTCATCGTATGCTTTGATTTACGGGATAGGAACGGTCATTTACGGGAAGCTGGCAGACCGATACAAGCTCAAAAATTTGCTGACGTTTGGCTTGTTATTGTTTGCTGTCGGTTCACTTACCGGTCTCACCTCCCAAACTTTCTGGATGGTGCTTGTCGGAAGGTGCTTGCAGGCAATAGGAGCTGCTGCGATCCCAGCAACAGCTATGCTTATCCCGGTACGCTATTTTGCACCAGAGCGGAGAGGTTCAGCTACGGGTACGGCTTTCGTAGGTTTGGCTCTTGGCAGTGCTCTTGGTCCGGTAGTTTCTGCATTAATTTTAAGCATTGCGCATTGGCGCTGGTTATTCTGTATCCCTCTCTTCATCTTAATCACGCTGCCCTTTTACCGTAAATATTTAAAGGATGAGCAGCAGGGGGGGTCAGTAAAATTTGACTGGGTTGGTGGTGGTTTGCTAGCTGCTACAGTGACCTTGCTGCTTT
>NZ_JBEGDL010000132.1:0-1301 GCF_040813775.1 Ammoniphilus soli | reverse complement strand
ATCCACGGCACACTTTTCTTTATGTCGGAAGAGTCTGATACAGGTTTGGTATTACACTCCACATTTTTCATTTCTTTACGCTTCCTTCCTCTTTTTTTGTATTAGTAGGCCTTGATGTAACAACCTAAATGCCGTCTACCTACACCCCATTGTACATTGAAATATAATCCGACGGGTGGATTTTCTGTTAATGATCTTTAAAGGTGATATGAAGAGAATGGAATACAATTATTACAGATTTTCCGAGCGAGAGAGCCCATGGATTAATTCGTGGGATGATAGCGAGGTTGGAACAGTATCGTGATACTATAGAAAAAAAGAGTTTATTTATAAATATTGAACGAATTCCAAGCCCAATGGGGTGAAATGGCCAGCGGCGAGAAGGGAGTCGGAAAGGGTGGTAGTACCTGTGAACCCAGGACAACACAACCTGGGGGAGGAAAGCACCCTTACTTTGCTCACGGGTATCGAAGGAGGTAAGAGCGAGTGAATGCAGTGAAATCTGCTAACTACACCAAAGTAAAAGTTCAAGAACTCCAAAGAACCCTCTACCTTGCGGCTAAGGCGAATGCCAAGCGCAGGTTTCATGCACTGTACGACAAAGTGTGCAGACCAGACATCATGTGGGAAGCATGGAAGCGAGTCAAGGCAAACCGAGGGAGTGCAGGAATCGATGGTATGACGATTCAACACATTGTACAGGAATACGGAGAAGAGCAATTCGTGAGAGATACGCAACAACAGTTGCTGGAGAATGCCTATCATCCCAAGCCAGTACGAAGGAAGGACATACCGAAGGGCGATGGGAAAACGCGCCCGTTAGGAATACCTGTCATCCGGGATAGACTGGTACAAATGGCAACGAAAATGGTCCTTTAGGCGATATTCGAGGCGGACTTCAAAGATTGTTCGTTCGGGTTTCGACCGAAGCGGAGCGCAAAGCAAGCGATTGAGCGGATACACAAGACGGTGAACTATGGGAGAGTGTATTGGGTGGTGGATGTGGATATCACCGGGTACTTCAACAATATCCCGCATGACAAATTGCTCAAGCTTGTGGAACAACGGGTAAGCGACCGAAGAGTGTTGAAACTCATCCGAAAGTGGCTGGAAGCTGGAGTCATGGAAGAAGGCCTGTTCCGTGACTCGGAAATCGGAAGCCCCCAAGGCGGCGTGATTTCCCCATTACTTGCGAATATCTACCTAAACTAGTCTCGATTCCATATGGGAGAAGAAATTCACCCATATTGGCACACTGGTTCGTTATGCTGATGATCTCGTCATTTTATGCGAAAAGAAAA
>NZ_JBEGDL010000131.1:0-1308 GCF_040813775.1 Ammoniphilus soli | reverse complement strand
AGTAATTATCTGATACTCTAATTTAGGTGTCCACTTTTTATTCTAGCTCTAAAATACCACTTAATTCAGTTAAATCCCATCATTTTAACCTTTTTAGCGCAAATAGTGGTCATTTTTCCACCTAAACCCAAGAAAAAATAATGTTTAGCGCGTTTAATTGGAGAATTTCCACTTACTGCACACCTATCCACCTTCTCTTGGATGAGGCGATTCGGACGGACGTTTCGTTCGTCTGAATATATAAGACAACAAAATGCTGGAGTACTCGGAATGCAATACAGAGCTTCATCGCAAGCTGATTAAAAATGTCGGGCAGCAGAGTGGCAGCCAAGGTGTTAGACACCGTCAAGCGGCTTTGAGGACGCCTCTAAGAAGGATCGGTCAACCGGACGGGTGTTGTTCTTTACCTGGTGTCGAAGAAAGCCAGCTATGTGAACGGTGCGGTATGGGATGTAAACGGCGGGAGTTTGATGATTTAACTTATAAATGTTGTGAAAGTAAAAAGGCCCCAAAATGGAGGCCTTTTTATAATTTTAGAAGCCTTTGTACTGAGGTTCCTGTTGTTCAATTTGACTTACTCGGGATTCCAGGGAATTGACAATGGATTGTGTTTGTTGAGCAACTTGAGCATACATCTGCTTCGCTTGTTGATCCTGAGTTTGGAGCGCAAAGGTTTCTAAACTGGCTTGAGCACCTTTTAATCCCGCAACTACTTGTTTTACTTGGCTTGATACTGTCATAAAATGACCCCCTAATGAGATGAAATTTGAACAACCAATAAATAATGTCTCCAATGTGCAAGAAAAAAAGTTACAAGTGTGTTGGAAATATATCCCTGAAAACTAAATCGATTTATATGTATAAAGAATCGGAATTCAATAGTTAAGGATCTAATGCAAATATCATTTTGGGAAACGAAAGAATATTTATTTACTAAAAATGGAAATCTATATTTGTCCTAAAGAAGTGATCTTTTTTCGAAAGGAGTTCAGAATGTGCCTGAATGGATCCTAATTCTTATCCGTTCGATTCTCATGTTTTTGGTCGTGATGACCATCCTCAGATTTATCGGCCGAAAACAAACTTCCCAAATGACGTATAGCGATTTTGTGATCGGAATTGCCATAGGAGGTATAGCTGCTCTCATTTCCCTAAACATGGTGACCAACCTCGCGTATGGGTTGATTGCTTTAGGCGTTTGGTTTCTGATGACTGTTCTAGTTAACTATTTATCTTTAAAGAGTAAGTGGTTTCATGATTTGGTCCGTGGGAGAGAAACCGTATTGATCAAACATGGAAAGGTGTTGG
>NZ_JBEGDL010000130.1:0-1353 GCF_040813775.1 Ammoniphilus soli | reverse complement strand
TACGAACGACATCAAGCGGAAGAGAGACAATCATATCTCCCTTCAAAGAGAACATGACAATAATTGTAAATAATAATGAAATTAAGGTCAGTGGACTAATTCTAGGTATAAAAACTTCTTCATACCAATCACTTCCTTTTGATTTGACCAGAACATACCGCGTAAACATTCCCGCGATAAACGGGATTCCTAAGTATACAAATACACTCTTAGCTACCTCAGTTATGGTGATGTCGATGACCATACCTTCCAAGCCAAACCATCTTGGCAATAAATTGACGAAAAAGTAGGCATAAATAGAATAGAAAAGCACTTGAAAAATGGAGTTAAAGGCCACAAGACCTGCTGCATATTCCGAACTACCTTTAGATAAATCATTCCAAACAATCACCATTGCAATACAGCGAGCCAAACCAATCATAATAAGACCAACCATGTATTCTGGATAACTACTTAGAAAAACGATGGCGAGAACAAACATTAGAGTAGGTCCGATAATCCAGTTCTGAAAAAGCGAAATCGCCAAAATCTTTCCGTCCTTAAATACTTTACCAAGTTCTTCGTATCTTACTTTTGCTAATGGTGGAAACATCATGAGAATAAGTCCAATCGCAATAGGGATGGATGTTGATCCCACTTGAAAATCATTCAATCCAGCAATGAGTTCAGGGAATAAATAACCCAAACCAACACCAAGAAGCATTGCACTAAAAATCCAAAGTGTTAGATAGCGGTCAAGAACCGCCATTCTTTTACCTACACTATCACTCATTTTCCCACTCCCTTTTTTCTAGTACTGACCAAAACTATTTTATTTCCTACGCAGTCTCTTCGATGATTGTGATATTTCGATGTTTCATTTCTTGAAGAAGAAGTTCAATAAATACAATATCTAATTTTTTCCTTATTGCATCCTCATAAATTTCTATCAATTGAACATCTGTTAATACCATTCTCCAATAAAACATCGATTCATCACCTCATTAGTATTTGTTTTTCATGAAATAGGTTCTAAGTTTTCACTAGCACGAGGGTAAGAAAGTCTCTAATCGTTACGAGTTCTTCGCCCTTCCAAATCATGAGAGCCCTCCCCCATTTTCTTTTTAATCTATCCATTCATGATATTGCAAGAGTTGTGCCAAAACAAAAGGTACGTTCAAATCTGTCATAACTCTTCATAAATAACGTAAACGCCACCGAATTGTAGAAATTTTCTATAACTTATTGTAGGATTTTTCTACATATTGCAAAGATTTTCAACACTTAAAGCAAAAAGCTCTACGCTAATGGCAATCGCTCACATCTTTAGCTTATTAAATTTAAGAGATCCACTAATACAAGTAGATACTGGTG
>NZ_JBEGDL010000129.1:0-1419 GCF_040813775.1 Ammoniphilus soli | reverse complement strand
TTCAAAATCCAGACTTTGCCGAAGTGGCCCGGTCCATGGGGGCGGTTGGAATCCGTGTAGAAGATGCCAGTGAATTAGGAAACGTCATCCAAAAGGCCATTGAATCGAATAAGCCTACCGTGATTGATATCCAGGTGGATGGTACCCAATTGGCTCCTCCATTCCGTAAAGACGCGTTGAAAATGCCGGTTCGCCTATTAGAAAAGTATGCTCACTTGGATTATAGAAACTGGTAATAAAGGATAGGATCTTCTTTTTTCTCAAGATAGTCCGGAACTCGAAAGGGGGTGTTTTACCTTGAGCAAAGAATCTGTCCTTGCCAATACCCAAGATATGAATCAATCCTTCATGAACACCGAAAAGCTTAATGATATTCCCGTTGGGGTTTCGGCAAGGCATGTACACCTTTCTTCTGACCATATCGAAGCTTTATTCGGTCCGGGGTATCAATTGCAAATTCTGAAAGAACTATCCCAGCCCGGACAATTTGCAGCAAAAGATACTGTCATGTTAGCAGGACCTAAAGGTGTGATCGATAAAGTGAGAATACTTGGGCCAGCTCGTCGCACAACCCAAGTGGAAGTAGCTCTCACAGATGCCCATCGTTTAGGCATATCTCCTCCGATCAGAGATTCCGGGGATCTTGCTGGAAGCAGCCCGATTACCATGATCGGGCCTCATGGATCGATTTATCTCCATGAAGGTGTCATTATTGCCAGTCGGCATATTCATATGTCTGAAGAAGAAGCCCTACAATTGAAAGTTCGCGATGGAGATCTTGTGCTCGTCCTATCAAAAACAGAACGACCTATCCTATTTCATGATGTAAAAGTCCGAGTGAGTCATCGGTATCGCTTGGAATTCCACATTGATACGGATGAAGCTAATGCTGCTAAGCTTAAAACCGATGATCGAGTCTTCATTATTAAATAAGCTTCTATATAAATAAATCACTTGGAGATAATGACTCTCCTGGCATAGCAATCGCTTGATTATAAGAAACATAGCTTTCCTGATCTTTGACCGAAGCCTAACTAATCATTGGTGGACGCCGTTTCTCATACAAATTCTCTGTGAACGCGTCCACCATTTCTTAAACTATTAATCATCAATATAAAAAACGTTGGGAGGTTACGATGCGATGTGGAGAGAGATCCTTTGCATAGGTTGTGGGGACAAATGGGAATGTAATTTGAAATATGAACGCAACCTCTTGCTGAAAAGTACCAAAATTAATGGTGTTTACTCCCTTCTATGTGAAGATTGTGAGGACATGAATAAATTGTCTACTGTCAGCATATGCGGTTGAACGTTACCACTATAGACTTTACTATCAAATAACGAAAAGGATGATAACCATGATAATCGGTGTTCCTAAAGAGATTAAGAACAATGAAAATCGAGTCGGTATGACACCTG
>NZ_JBEGDL010000128.1:0-1420 GCF_040813775.1 Ammoniphilus soli | reverse complement strand
TTGTTGTTTCATGATTGTTGTTGATGTTACAGACTTTCGAAATTCGGGTTAATATTTTTTGCTGGGAGACGGATGATCGTTATAATGTAATTTTATTCCACAATGATAAGTATTTATCCACTTTTAAGTGAAAAATACTCTAGTCCAAATGACTAGAGTATTTTTTGTTTAGTTTAGTATTGGTTGACAATGTAATGCACATAGGTGTAAATTACATATATAAGCAAATTTCATTAAAATGATAAAGGGAGGAATTTAGATCATGGCACTTCAATCACAAGATTCTAATAATATGTTACATACTTTTTGGGATGGTTGGCTAAATAGTGTTAAGTTCATGAATACGTATCAGCGTGAAGTGGAATCTGTAACACTTAAAGCTATTGAACGTCAAAAGGATGTTTGGATACAGACAAAAGAACAGTTGGAGAAATTAGAACTAGAAATAAATAAATTCCTTACGGATGTTAATACAACTTTGTTTGAAAACATGAAAAAAGTTAATGGAGAAGAAGTTTCTAATAGTGCAGAAGAATGGAGCAAGCGTGGTGAAGAGGTATTCAATAACATTCAAAAGCTTTTCGGGGCATCTAGCAAAGAAGATAATATTAAAAATCACCTTGAACAATTGGAATCTGGGCTAAAGACTTTAATCGAGAATCAACATAAGAACCGGGAAGAGGTATACTCTTTATTAGAAAGTTATACGGATCAGGTCAAGCAGACATTTAAGGCAATTGTATAATTCGTTATTACGGGGTCCAACTGAGATACATGTAATTTTGATCACAAAACATGGCGCAAAATCTCTTCAAATTGCATGTTGAAAGCCGTGGATAAAGAAGAAAATCGATACTTTGTGTTTAAGATTATTTTGGAATCATTATTTTGTAATGGCCAAAAAAGATCTGATAAATGGCCGTTTTTGTTATGGAATTTTGATTTTAATCCATACGTTTACGGATGGAGATAGAATTAGGTGATGAACGATCAAAGGAATCAATTTGGTCATACAATGTAAGTTTTGTGAAGATGGAATCTATGCTGATGTATTAGAAGCATATAGAAATGTGTTGTATGTAGTTAAATGTAATAATTGTGGGGAAACATATGAGATTCGACAACGCCATTATAAACCAAGCCCAATTGTAAAAGATGAAGTGGTTTTAGAAAGTAACGGCAATAAAACATAAGGTCATAGTTTGGAATTAGCATCCAGCCTATGGCCTGTTTTTATACTTATCTCGATCTGCATGGGATTAAATATCTAAGAAGTTAAGGGCTCAGCAACAGCCGTTCAAATATAAATGATCATATCAGAGGGAGGACGTAAAAATGGCTAGACAAATTACTAAAAAACCTAAAGTGGATAATCAAGTAGCTAAATCGGATGTGGATAATCAAGTAGCTAAATCGGATG
>NZ_JBEGDL010000127.1:0-1427 GCF_040813775.1 Ammoniphilus soli | reverse complement strand
TTAAATAAGGCATTTTATGATGCCTTTTTGAAATGTTGTTCATAGCGAACAGGAGACAAATATCCAATTGAACTATGAATTCTTTTCCGATTGTAAAAGAATTCAATGTATCGATAGATTTCATCATACGCTTGCTGCTTCGTTCGGAATTTCGTACAGTAAATAAACTCCTTTTTGAGAATGCTGTGAAAGGACTCGATGCAGGCATTGTCATAACAGTTTCCTTTACGACTCATGCTTGCCTTCATCTTATACTTCTTCAGTTGGTTCCGGTAATCCACGGACGCATATTGGGATCCACGGTCAGAATGATGGATGAGTCCTTTCTTCGGCTTCTTGGCTTTATACGCATCATCTAATGCACCAAGGACTAGCTCGGTTGTCATTCGATCTCCTAGCCTCCAACCTACAATGGCTTTTGTACAAAGATCTAAAATACTAGCCAAGTATAGCCGACCTTGACGACAAGGAATATACGTAATGTCAGCGACCCAGACCTTATTTGGTGCGGACGTGGAAAAGTCCTGGTTTAAGATATTGGGTGCAATCGGAAGATCATGATTAGAATCTGTTGTTTTTACCTTGAACTTTTTTGAAACAATCGATCGTAAACCGAGTTCATTCATGTACTTTCCCACGGTTCGTTCTGTAATCGTAAAGCCCTCTCGGTGAAGGAGTACCGCGATTTTTGGAGCCCCATAGCGCTTTTCTGAGTCATGATAGTAGTAGATAATTCTTTCTTGTACTTTCCGTTTTTGAAGCTCCTGTTCACTTGGTTCAGCCTTTTTCCACTTGTAGTATCCACTCCGTGAAACGGCCATTACTTTGCACATCTTCTCCACAGGAAAGTCGGAGCAATGATCATCAATAAACTGAAATCTTATTTCCTTGGTTTGCTGAAGATGTGCACTGCCTTTTTTACAATCGCTAATTCTTCTTCCACATCGGCGATCTTTCGATCCTTTTCTGCCAGTTCACGCTCTTTTTCCTTTAAGAGTTTCTCAAGTTCACGAACCTTTTCTAGGCTGGCCGCAGGCTCGTTCTCAAATTGACGATACTTTGCCATCCAGGAGTGTATAGTATTTGGAGCTACATTTAACTCCTCTGCTAGCTGTGTTACGGTCTTTGTCTGCTCTTGGATGTATTTCACTGTCTGACGTTTAAATTCTTCATTAAACCTTTGCCGTTGCTCTCCCATTTGGACACCTCTTTCTTTAGTCTATGGATAAGTAAGAGGCAAAGCCGCCTACGGCTTCCCCTCGTTCGCCTTCCCTTCGGTCAGGCTCACATCGGAGCTACATCCTCTTCCCCCATACTGGTACCTAGTAAGGGGATATCCTATCCATTGATAAATCCGTATCTTGATGCTCTTAATAGTAATTATCTGATACTCTAATTTAGGTGTCCACTTTTTATTCTAGCTCTAA
>NZ_JBEGDL010000126.1:0-1431 GCF_040813775.1 Ammoniphilus soli | reverse complement strand
TTTAAGAGAAGCACGCAGGATAGATTAATCTTTTGATGGTTGTTGCACCAGCCTCAATTTAATACAGCCTTAGGAAGGATATTTAATATGGAAATCATGCATCAACGTTGCTGTGGACTGGATGTTCACAAAAAGAGCATCACGGTTTGCACCCTTACACCTGAAGGAAAGGAGATTAAAACATTTGGTACGATGACCCATGATCTCATCTTATTAGTAGATTGGGTCAAAAGTAAACGCTGCACTCATGCTGCCATGGAAAGCACGGGTGTATATTGGAAGCCCATTTACAACCTGCTCGAGTTAGAAGAAATTCAACCGATGGTGGTTAACGCAGCTCATATCAAAGCTGTCCCGGGACGGAAGACCGATGTCAAAGACGCGGAATGGATCGCAAATTTGCTACGATATGGACTTCTTCAAGCCAGCTATATCCCCAACCGAGATCAAAGAGAACTTCGTGAACTCGTTCGTTATCGCAGAAGTCTTATTGAAGAGAATTCCAGAGAGATTAGTAGAATCCAAAAAGTGCTGGAAGGTGCCAATATTAAACTTTCTTCGGTTGCAACAGACATCTTGGGTGTCTCCGGTCGATTAATGCTAGATGCTATCATAGACGGAGTTGAGGATCCAGAAGAATTGGCTGGACTAGCAAAAAGACGATTGAAGAGTAAAAAAGAAGATTTAGAACGTGCTTTATTCGGTTCAATCGGTTTTCACCAAAAGATGATGTTGAAGGTCCAACTTGAGCATATCGATTTTCTGAATAAGCAAATTGCGAAGTTAGATGAAGAAATTCAACAGCGTATGCAACCTTATGAAGAAGATATTGAATTACTTGATTCTATTCCTGGCATTGGCAGAAGCCATGCGGAACAGCTCTTGGCTGAAATAGGACTTGGCAAAGATATTTCCAAGCAATTTCCGACAGCACCACATCTTTGTTCGTGGGCAGGGATGGTTCCGGGCAATAACGAAAGTGCTGGAAAAAAAAAGTCCGGACGAACACGTAAAGGCAATAAAAAGTTGCGATGGGCTCTCATTGAAGCCGCGCAATCTGCAGCAAAAACCAAGAATACCTATCTATCCGCTCAATACCACCGTTTTGCTGCAAGGATTGGAAAAAAGCGTGCCAAAGTTGCGGTTGGACATACCATTCTAACCATTGTGTATCATCTATTAAGTCGAAGGCAATCCTATGTCGAATTGGGTGCAGACCATTTTGATCGGAGAAAGAAAGACATTGTAATCAAGCAAACCATCAAACGATTAGAGTTACTAGGCTGCAAAGTAACGGTTGAGGACGTAGCGTAATCATATAAATAATAGAAAGCGTGAAAGCCCAGATCCCTTTTTTAAAAAAGGAAATTACTGGGTCTAATTTGGTATTGCCAAAAAACAAACTGCAGTGCGGGTTATTTTCAGGATAGC
>NZ_JBEGDL010000125.1:0-1485 GCF_040813775.1 Ammoniphilus soli | reverse complement strand
CAGCCAGAGAAAAGCAAAGAACAGCCCTTCTCTGCTATCGATGCGGACAAAGGCCGTTTTTGTAGAGTTAATGAAGCAATATCGTCTGCCGCGAATGTCAGCTCGATTCATTGACCGGCTGTAGGGCTTTATTACCGAAAGATAAGAAATACAAGAGCGCGCACGCTACGACAACTAAGCTTAATATCAGAATGAGATTGCCGTACAAGTATGCATACGAGTCCGAAATGAAAGGATGGAGCGGGAAAGCGAACAGCTCTTGCTCCAACGCTTTGGCGACTAGTGCTGTCACCACCGCACCGGAAATAGTCGATGTCATATTAAAAAAGCCCATACCGACACCGATTTGGTTAACAGGTAATATTTGCGTTACACTTTCCACTAGTGCCGTCTGCATGAAGGAAAATCCGATATACATCATAATTAAGGCAAGCCCGATGTACCATACCCAAAGCCCGATCGATGAAGATTGCAGCAGAAGACTAAGCGCGATTAAGGCAAGCCCCAGATACACGACAAAATGGCTTCCGCGTTTGACCGTCATATTGCCGGCAACTTTTCCGAATATGACCGCGCTAAAGGCTCCCGGAAACATAATGAGCCCGATATTCTCCGTGTTCAGACCATACATTTTGGTTAGCATAAGCGGGATCACAAACATCACGGACATCACGGTGCCGAAAATAAGAAAGCCGATGATGAGCCCGCTCCGGTATAGCGGATTGCTGAAAAGGGCTGGATCGACAAAAGGCTCCTTTACTCGGCGGATTTGAACGATAAATAGGATTAGAGCTATGCAGGATACGAGCAAATAAAACCAATTTGCTTCTGTCGTAAACAAAATCAGCATCGACACTACAATACCAAGCAGCACCGCTCCAACCATATCCAATTTTCCCGTCCCGCGTTGTTCCATTGGCAGAAACTTTTGGAAAAAAGGAATGGCGGCGAGTACGGGGAGCGAAACGAGAAACAAATATGCCCAGTGGAACGATCCTGCGATATAACCGCCGAGCACCGGACCAATTCCAATAGCGAAGGATACTGTTGATGTTATGATACCATACATTTTCCCCCGTTCCTCCATCGTAAAAAATCGGGCTACCAAGACAAAAACCAAAGCCGGGATGGCGGATCCACCGGCCCCTTGAATAGCCCTGGATAAAATGACAGCGGGGTACCAAGATTGCAATACAAAGCCCAGAATAGACCCCAAGCTGTAAAGGACGATTCCGATCGTAATCAGTTTTTTAATACTGTAAATATCGGAAAGTTTTCCGAAAATGACCATTCCCATACCGAAGACGATAAAAAAAATCGTAATCACCCAGCTTACGCCGGAAGCATCCAGCTCGAACTGCTTGGCAATGCTTGGGGTGGATACGTTGAATACCGATTCGTTCAGTACGGCAAAGAAGATGACGTAATAAATCCACGGCACACTTTTCTTTATGTCGGAAGAGTCTGATACAGGTTTGGTATTAC
>NZ_JBEGDL010000124.1:0-1487 GCF_040813775.1 Ammoniphilus soli | reverse complement strand
CGGATTCCAACCGCCCCCATGGACCGGGCCACTTCGGCAAAGTCTGGATTTTGAATATCCGCGCCTACGAAACGATTGTTATAAAAGTCAACTTGGTTCTTTTTCTCCGCACACCAAGCGCCATTATTAAATACGCAAGCGATGACCGGGATATTTTCTTCGACTGCCGTACTGACCTCATGCAAGCTCATTCCCCAGGCTCCGTCACCGACGATGGCAACGACTGGGCAATCCGGGTTCGCTAATTTAGCTCCTAGTGCAGATGGGTAGGCAAAGCCGGTGTTACCAAAGGTGAGGGCAGCGATATGTTTCCGGCCTTCATTAAACTTCAGATAGGCATTGGCTGTGGATGAAACATTTCCAATATCGGTAGTCACAATCGCATTTTCAGGCAAGGCTCGTGTCAATTCCAGCAATGCCCGGCGCGGGTTGATCGGACTTCCGTCGATCATGGCCAGTTCCACTAACTCTTCTTCCCATTGTTGCTTTACGGTAGCTACTTCCAACAAGCGCTCTGGATTGGATGGGATATTTGGAGCTATGGCTTTCAGCTGTTTTAAAATTTCGACGCTAGCCGCACGAGCGTCGCCAATAATGCCAACTTCAATCGGATGGGTACGAGCGATATTTCTTGGATTAATATCGATTTGGATGATGGCCGCGGATTTCGGAAAGTAGTCAATATCATAGCAAGGTAAAGTACCGAACACCGATAAACGGGTACCGATCGCTAACACCACATCCGCTTTCTTCAAGGTATGCATCGCGGATTTGGCTCCCATGTATCCGATCGGGCCTACCGCTAACGGATGATTGGCAGGAAAAGCATCATTATGCATATAGGAAACGGCTACCGGAGCGGTGAGATATTCCGCGATTTCCTTGACGGCGTCGATGCCATCGGAGTCTACTGTACCTCTACCGGAAATAATGACCGGATATTTGGCTTGAGCCAATAACTCGGCCGCTTTGGCCAACGATTCGGGAGAACCGCAGCCGCGTGAATCGACGCGATACTGATGGGGCTCAAGAATTTGGTCTTCCAGTTCGCCGTAAAAATAGTCCCGAGGAATGTCAAACAGGACAGGCCCGCGTTCAGCATAGGCAATCCGGAATGCAGTTCGTAAGCAATCCGCGACGCGGCTAGGATGAGTCACTCTGACAGTTTCCTTTGTAATCGCTTTAAAAACAGAGACCTGATCACACTCCTGGAAACCATCCCAGCCAATGGTTGGTGTACCGGCGGAAGGAGAGATAACGACCATCGGTGTATGAGCTTGGTATGCTGCGGCAACGGAGGTGACCATATTGGTGATCCCCGGACCATTTTGTCCGATCACGACTCCGGCAACGCCGGTAACTCGGGTATAAGCATCGGCCATGTGAGCCGCACTTTGTTCATGACGGACACCAATGAAGCGAATGCCGGCAGTAGGTAATAAATCGAGCAGATCCATGAAGGCAGATCCTAAGATCCCGTTAATATG
>NZ_JBEGDL010000123.1:0-1509 GCF_040813775.1 Ammoniphilus soli | reverse complement strand
GATAGCAGAACAAATAAAAAGACGGATGCAAATGCAACCGTCATGTACTATCGATTCCCGATAGCTAAACAACAATTTCATCAAGCGCAAATTATTCTTCGAGCTTAGAAGGGCTGAAAAGATTATACCTCTCTGGGCTTAGTTTCTTGTGTCATTTGATTACAAATAATTCAGATTATATTTTGCATGTCAGATTTCTTTACAAAGTTATAACATTTATTAGTAAATAAAATTAAATTAATATACAGATAACAAAATTAGAGGAGGAGAAAAAGGAAATGAATTTAAAAAAATACTTAGCAGCAACATTATTAACCAGCTCATTATTAAGTGCATTATACATAGCTCCATTAGGTGGAACTATTATTCCTTCCGCTTTTGCGGCGGAAAAAGTGGATTTACCTAACGTTAAAATTTTAGCTACTGGTGGAACGATAGCAGGTTCTGCGGCATCCAATACAGCAACCACAGGGTATTCAGCCGGTGCTATTGGTGTTGATACACTAATCAAGGCAGTCCCTGAAATGAAAGAAATTGCTAATGTTAGTGGAGAACAAATCGCAAATACGGGAAGTTCAAATATAAATAACGAGATATTGCTTAAAATGGCTAAAAGAGTTAATGAGCTATTAGCATCAGATGATGTTGATGGAATTGTGATAACCCACGGTACAGATACCTTAGAGGAGACGGCATATTTTCTGAATCTAGTCGTTAAAAGCGATAAACCTGTTGTAGTTGTAGGTGCAATGAGACCAGCAACAGCAATTAGCGCAGATGGTCCGTTTAACCTTTATAATGCGGTTAAGATTGCCTCTAGCCCTGAGGCAAAAGGAAAAGGTGTTTTCATGGCTTTAAATGACCGAATTGGTTCTGCTAGATATACTACTAAAACTAATACTACCATGTTAGAAACATTCAAATCGGAAGAACAAGGATATCTTGGTGCAATTGCAGGAGGAAAAATATACTTTTTCAATGAAATTACTCGTAAACATACTACTAAGTCGGTATTCGATATTTCCAAAATCGATAAACTTCCTCAAGTAGATATCGTATATGGTTATCAGAATGATGGAAGGTATTTATACGATGCACTCGTTGCGGCTGGATCTAAAGGGATTGTAGTAGCAGGTTCCGGAAATGGTTCTATCTCAAATGCTGCTAAACAAGGAGCAATAGATGCTGCTAAACAAGGAGTAGCGATTGTTCGTTCCTCCCGTGTAGGAGATGGTATAGTTACTCGTTCCGCCTCTGATGATACCAATAATTTTGTCGCTGCTGATTCATTAAATCCACAAAAGGCGAGAATCCTTTTAATGCTAGCATTAACTCAAACTAGTGATCCGAAGAAGATTCAAAGCTTCTTTAACGAATATTAATACATGCCTCCCTAAAGGGAGGTTTTTCCTTTTTCATAAAATTTCGCTTTGTTCATACTTCTTTATTGAGCTATTCTGCCCTTTAGTGAAGTAAAAAAATATTAAAAACTACGCCTTCAGCTCATCG
>NZ_JBEGDL010000122.1:0-1510 GCF_040813775.1 Ammoniphilus soli | reverse complement strand
ATTTGAAAAAAGATAATACCGTTTTAATTGCTTCGCTTATCTTGACATCTATTTTCATCATTTTAGGAATTTTCTATAACGAACTTTTGAACAAGACTTTCTCTAACATCTTAAATTTCACTTTGGAAAACTTCGGTTGGTTCTATGTATCTGCAGCTACGCTTTTTCTTGCCGTTTGCGTTTTATCTACTGTTTTCCAAATACGGAAACATTAAACTAGGGGATGATCATGACAAACCGGCTTATAGTACTGGCTCATGGTTAGCCATGTTGTATAGTGCCGCTATGGGCTGCGGGCTAGTATTCTGGGGAGTCTCGGAACCTGTCTTTCACTACTTGAATCCTCCGATCGGTAAAGGTTCGACTATCGAATCTGCTGATACCGCCTTGAGGTTTACATTCTTTCATTGGGGATTTAATGCTTGGGCTATCTATGCAATCGTAGCCCTTGGACTTGCTTACTTCCAGTTCCGGAGAAAACTACCTGGACTAATAAGCTCTATTTTTTATCCTGTCCTAGGTCAAAGAATTCATGGTCCTATTGGTAAAGGCATAGACATATATGCCGTCTTCATGACAGCATTGGGTGTTTCTACGGTTTTAGGCGTAACTTCTTTACAATTTAGTGCAGGATTAAATAAATTGTCACAAATCCCTAATAATCTCACTACTCAAATCGGTATTTTGTTAGTTGTAACCGCTTTATTTTTAATTTCAGCAGCAACAGGCCTGGATAAAGGGATTAAGATATTATCTAACTTTAACATGATTACCTGCATTTTACTCATGCTGCTTGTCTTGTTTCTAGGTCCAACGGTTAAAATTTTAAACATCTTTTTGACAAACACTGGCGCTTACCTTGATAATCTAGTAAGTATGACGCTGCGTATGGATCCCTATGGCGATGGTAAATGGATTTCTGCCTGGACTATATTCTATTGGGCTTGGTGGAGCACCTGGGCCCCGTTTGTCGGCAGTTTTATTGCACGAATCTCTCAAGGCCGGACAATTAAGGAATTTTTGCTTGGTGTACTTGTTATTCCAAGTTTTGTAACCTTTTTATGGTTCTCTGTTTTCGGTGGAACGGCCATTCACTTCATACATGACCTGAAAAACACAGGCCTGGCGGAAGTTATCCAAAAAGATGTGGCAGTTGCTCTCTTTGCTTTCTTAGATAATTTCCCATTTTCATCTCTGTTAAGTATCGTTGCTCTAATTCTCATCACCTCATTTTTTGTAACTTCGGCGGATTCTGCAACTTTCGTTTTAGGTATGTATAGCGGAAACGGTACACTAGATCCTACGAACAAAATCAAATTAATTTGGGGTCTTGTGATTTCTGCCGGTGCCATCGTCCTGCTGATGAGTGGAGGAGTAACTGCGGTGCAAACTGTATCCATTGCTATTGCATTCCCATTCTATATCTTGATGGTCGGTATGTGTTACACCTTACTTAAATCCATTCGAAGTGAAACCCAAATTCTTATGGAAGCAGTTACAAATAAACCTG
>NZ_JBEGDL010000121.1:0-1589 GCF_040813775.1 Ammoniphilus soli | reverse complement strand
CCCGAATTTCGAAAGTAACCTGATATCAATCTAATGAAAAAAGTGCCCAGTCTTTGGTAGAATGGTGTTTGTCCAGAACATCATCACCCAAAGAAAGGAGCACCTTTAAGGTGAAGTCTACCATAACTATCTCTAAAATGAAAACTGAATTTACACTGAAAAAAGCAACCTCTTTTGCAGGAATCAAAGTCGTTCTTGATTTTTTTGAAAAGATCCAACTTGCCGCTGCCTTTCAACAATTGAACGTGGGGAAAAAGGATAATTCCATTTTTCCTATGCACAAAATTCTGCTGTACTTGGTCATCGGATGGACGGTCGGCTGTGTTCGTCTCTTTCACTTTCGCTCCCTTCAACAAGATGCCCTCATTCAACATGTTTTAGGAGGGCGTTGTCCACACCATTCGTTGTTATACAAGGAACTCGGTCGGTTGGCTACTTCTACCCCAACGATCAAGATGGATTTAAAAAGGCTCAATTATTCTCTTATAGATCCTTATTTGCCAGCCTCATTGATTCTTGATTTTGATTCCACGGTAGAAACGGTATATGGAAATCAAGAAAAAGCCACCGTGGGAGTCAATTCTCATAAACGAGGTCGGAAAAGTTATCACCCCATCCTAGTCTATGAAGGCAAAACACGTTTCCTATTAAATGCGGAACTTCGCTCGGGTAATACCCATTCCTCCACGGGGGTCATCGACTTTGCTAATGAAACGCTTGATTTTCTATCCTCCAACCGAAACGTCCAATATGTTCGTTTTGACAAGGGCTTCGGTGGGGAAGACTTCTATTCCTTTTGGGAGAACAAAAAAATCGGCTATGTTGGCAAGCTTAAATGGACCGACCGGCTAAAAAATGAGGTAGCGAAATGCCGCTACTGGAAACGTTTTGTCGATGAAGATGTGATCATTGAAGGCATAACCATGGTTTACAAAGCAACCTCGTGGAAAAAATCGAGGTACGTCATAGTCATTCGAAAAGCTCCACGGTACAATGAAGATCAATTTCAGTTTTACGATTTCTTTTGGGAATATGAAGCCATCGTGACCAATTTACCATGGGAGCCTATCGATATATGGCGTTTCTACAACCAAAGGGCCTGTATGGAAAACTATATTAAAGAAGCGAAACATGGATTTTCAATCGACGCGATTTCGACCTCTTCTTTTAAAGCAAATGAAGTTGATTTACTCTTGAAACTCATTGCCTACAACTTGTATGAGCGTTTTAAAAAGAACTGTTGCGATCCCATCCATCAAGGTTATACCATCGCACGATTTCGACGAGAATTTTTTCATATAGCTGGAGTCATCGTGAACCACAGCCGTCAGGTGATATTGAAATTAAATCAAGCCTTCACCAACCAGTACCATTGGGAACGAATGGCTCAACGTGTTACCCTACTCGAATAAAAAATTCCATAAAAATCCATGGAAATGTTCCTTGCCCGCTTCTGTGGGGAGGGGGAAAGTATACCTTTTTTCAAGCTTTAAGTTCAAAAAACCGTTAATCGACTTACATTTTTTCCAGTATTTTCTTTTGTTGTTTCATGATTGTTGTTGATGTTACAGACTTTCGAAATTCGGGTT
>NZ_JBEGDL010000120.1:0-1623 GCF_040813775.1 Ammoniphilus soli | reverse complement strand
CGCGGAGACAGTTCAATATATTCAAATCCCAATTCCGCCGCCTTCTCTACCATTTTAGGAATAGGAAGGTGTCTGTACATATAAGGATCTAATGCAATCTTCATATTACTTACCTCCTACTAGACTCAAATTTTTATCATAAAAAGCAGGGCGTTCCGGCAAAGAAATGGAAACGATCAGACCCGAATCTCTCGCTTCAAGACAAGCATCAGCAGTCACGGCAGCCGCATAGCCATCCCAAGCTGTCGGTCCATTCACTTCGCCTTTAAGAGTGGAGTTAATCCAATCTTGCAGTTCAACATCATAGGACTCGATAAAACGCTCTTTCCAATCGGTCAAAATCTCAGTAGAAAGCTTCGCTTCACTGCGCAATAGTACGCTGGATGGCTCAGGCAAGTTAGCGATACCTGTTTCTCCTACCACTTGGCATTGAATGTCATAGCCGTATTGGCAATTAACGAATATCTCTCCATTAATCCGAACGCCCTTGGCCGTTTCTAGCAATACGATCAACGGATCCTGCAGATGCTCCAAAGCGTTTCGTGTTTTTCTAGGGGAAACGATCTGAACAGACACATAGTCATCATTCAGCAGCCAACGCAATACATCAATTTCGTGAATAAAAGTATCAACGATGGCCATATCACGCGTATAGGAAGCCGGAACGGTTGGGTTTCTATGTGCACAATGAACCATTAACGGTTCTCCGATTTTCCCGCTGTCAATCACATTCTTCAATGCACGATAGCCTTGATCATAACGGCGCATATAGCCTACTTGAACCAAAGGCCTGCCGAAAGCGATTTCCGCTTCAACAATCCGCTTGCAGCCTTCTGCTGTTGTAGCAAGCGGCTTTTCGCAGAATACGGGCTTGCCAACGGCAATGGAAGCTAACACAAACTCTTCATGGGTTGGTCCCCAAGAAGTGACTAAGATAGCATCTACTTCAGGAGCATTAATAAGATCATGTCCATTTTCGTAAACCTTGGCATTAAGCTTTTGATTTTTGACTACATTATGGGCTTGCTCTGCATTCACATCTGTCACAGCTACAATCTCCGCACCTGATAGGGTGTTTGTAATTCGACGAATGTGATCCTGGCCAATCGCTCCTGTACCGATAACTCCAACTCTTAAAGTCATGAGATGAATCCCCCTTTTGGTTATAAACCGCATTTGCGAAGTATCTGAAACCGCTTTTAATTGTTAACCGATTACCTTGAAAATAACTTAAGTAATTCAGATTCTTTACCGGTATTGTGGATATAGTAGGTGAATTACTTATAATTTAAGGTAATCGATTACCTTATTAATCATATTTTAATTCAGATTCTTTAAAAATTCAATCGATATTTTTTTGTTTTTCTAAGTTTTTTATCTAATTTTAATTTAGTAAATATAAGCTTCTGTCGAGGAGATTTCGAGAGCCAAATATGAAACGATTACTTAACGATCAGAGCAGGAACGTTTGCATGCTGAACAACGATCTTTGAACACAGCATGACCAGCACCAGCCTTTTTGGGGTTTATGAAATCTTCCTTACGCTTTACCCGCACTCCCGAACTCTCGCATCTTTCCTTTCACATTGTCCTTAATGGCTTCTCTGGCTGGCCCAAGGTATT
>NZ_JBEGDL010000119.1:0-1670 GCF_040813775.1 Ammoniphilus soli | reverse complement strand
AGGTTTTGTTACTGTATTATGTTGTTGAGAAGACAATACCTATATAATGCAGTGATTTTCGTTATTGAACCTTAACATATTGTTCATACCAATGCCGACCAGATTCCCATTTTTTGACGGGATTATCATCACCGAGAATTTCAACGCAAACTAATGCCATTATATATTCTTTTAACCATTTCTGAATACATTCAAAAAATGATTCAAAGTTAAATCCCCTTGTTCGACTATGTAATCAAACTCTTTTTGATTCGCTTTGATGTAATCATAAGGATTGGAAGATGTTGAAGGGGTTGTCATAATTTTTTCGAGATTTTGATCAATTATTGTTAATCGATCCATCTCTTCTTCTCGACTCATCCCAGTGAAAATCATACCTGATAGGATGGCGATTAATACAACCATTATAGTAATTCCTATAATGCCAAACATAACATTATTTTTGGGACTTGCCATATATACACCCTCCTTCTTTTCTACTTAAACATAAAATACCAATGTCTTAAGGGACATAATTTTTTTGCTGCCAGAGTGCGAAGGAAGGGATTTGCATATAATTCAATCGGAGAATGAATAGAGAATTATCCGAAGTCACACAAAAAAAAGCTCCCAGAGAACGGGAGATGACTTTGGATAATTCTCCTCTATTCATTATACGACTAAATAAAAAACGGTAATCAACCGTTTGTGGTCGAACTACCGAAGACTTGAATCCTGTTAGTGCAGTACCACCAAAACAAACCTACTATTGTCGTCCTAATACTTATGTTTTTTAGTTTGACCCAAAACCGACTCGTCCAAAAAGATTTGTAATGCAAGACGCAATCCGTCCGGATCACTAAGCATAGGTAAGTGCCCGGTATTCAAACTTTTGATATGCTGCGGGGAAAAATTTGAAATCATTTTATCTTGCTGGGACTGACTAAACTCTTTGTCCTTTTTTAATTTTAAATATAGTTTCGGCACCGTCGGAACAGAGGTATCTATTTTATCCGTATAAACGCGGATAGACTCCGGAACAAATCCTCGTACAACTTCCGCTGCTTGTTCCGGTGAAAGATCATTGCATAAGCTGGAGTGGATGGCTGACTCAGGAGGTCGGGTACCCAACTTTCGTAAAAGAATGGACATCAAGATCCGTTTGGGAAATGGCAGAATCGAAAGAAATGACCCACCTTTCTTAGGAATTGCCGCTCCGATGGCCACAAATCCCACCAAACGGTCGGACAAATCGGCGGCAACTTGTAGAGCGATAATTCCCCCGAGGGAATGCGCCACAATAACAAATTTCTGAACCTCCCACTCTTCCACCTGTCTTTTTATATAGCTTACGTAATTTTCCAAAGTAAGCTCTTGTCTCGATTCGTTTTTGTCGTTCCGTAGCGGGAAATCAACCAATAAACAAGGATATTCGAATCCCGCTACAACCTTTTCCCAAATTCTGCGTTCCAAACCTGCGCCATAAATAAACACGAAACCGATCTTTTCCTGAGTCTGTTCTTCTATATTCACCCTAATTCCCCTCCAAAAATACGAATATAAATAGGACAGATCCTGTCTTCATAAACAAATGCCACTGAGCCAACTTCTACATCAACTGAACCTCCTCTTTGGCTTCCCTTATTATCTATTTCTTAAAACAATTAGTAATTCCTTCTTTAACATTACTT
>NZ_JBEGDL010000117.1:0-1677 GCF_040813775.1 Ammoniphilus soli | reverse complement strand
CATGCCCATCAAGCTAACAGCACTGAAAAAATAATTGTAATAAAATGTGGTTTTTTCTCCTAAACTTCCGGCATTCAACATGAATATTAGACATATTCAAATAAGCCTTTCGCAGGCTTTATTTTTTTAATTTCATTATTCTACGCAGTAGCACGAGATTTCTGTGTACACTCATATACCACACCCAGGATATCAAATACTGTTTTCTTCTTGTACCGATGGGATTTCCGACCATTTTTCTCGATCATTTGCAAGATTTGCTGGAGGACTTGGACAATGTCTTCTACATCCTTGTTTAATGCATCATGAAGGGCGCCTAAATAAGTTTTCAAGATAGCCATTGCTTTTAACTCACTTACTTCCCTTTTCTTTTTCCGAAGAAGAATTTCACGCATCTGAAACATCAGAGAGGAAGTGAGGAGTAACGCAATCAATTTTCCATATAAATGACACTCAAATCGTTCGATTTTCACGGGTTTGATCCAATCAATATGAAATAAAGACTTCCATGTTTTAAACAGGATCTCCACTTGCCAACGCAATGAATATAAGGGATAAATATGCTCTTTGTCGACGTAACCCTTAGGGATGTTCGTGATATAGACATTGATGCCACTCAATCGTTTGGTTCTTTCTTTATAGGTAATTCCTTTTTTCTTTTCATTTTTAGCACGAATAGCCAGCCGTTCTTGTGTTTGCTCCTGGGTTAGTTTGTAGATCAGTAGGCGTGGAACCAGCTTTTTTTCACGTCCGAGATAGACCTCATCGACTTCCATTACTTCGCCTGGTTCAAGTTGATTCATGATGGCTTCTAAATCGATTTCCGTATATAAGGAGTCTTTTTTCACTTTTCCGTTTTTAAACCGTTCCACCTTTTCATTTTTTTGGTATACACGAACGTTTATTTTTAAACGTGAAATGTAATAAGCGCCACGTTGCTCGATTTGTTCAAAATCCTCTAAACAGAAGTAACCTAAATCTCGAATACAGAGGTCTTGTTTTTCCACCGTTTTCGCTAATTTAGCACCATATAAACCATCACTTGTGCTGCCACTTCCTACGTCTACATGCAAAAATTCGCCGGTTTTGAGATCATATTCTAATTGAATTTTCAATCCCGCTGTATGCGCACTTCCTCCTGACCCGGGATAACGATCAGCATAGGCATCCGGAAGTTGAAAAACGGTGGCATCCAAAATCCGAATCCGATGGAAATAAGAGTTGAGATTCCAAGGAATGGGCAAGGAAGAAGCTAATTTTTCACGGAGAAGAAGGGAAAACAACGTTCGGAGAAAAGCCACTCCGGATTCATGAAACCGTTGATTGAGTCCTTCGGCACTCATCGAAACCTTTCTTACTGCATCGAGTTGACTACATAAGGATGTCAGGGATTGAGTTGAGAGGTCATGGTCTAAAAAGGTACATAACGAGACGAAATCTTGTGCCGTCAGCTTACTTTTACGCTGGACAAAACCAGTTTGTCTGGCTAATGCTTCGAGTTCAGTAGGAGAAAAATGATGGTGTAATTCTTTACCGATTAGGTCTATTTCTTCTTGAAGGGAAAGGAATATAGGAACCATAAAAGACCATCCTTTCTATAAAATGGTAGTTTTATAGAAAGGATAGCGCATTTTCTTCGTTTTGGGGGTAATGATGTGTTTTAGCTTGATGGGCATG
>NZ_JBEGDL010000116.1:0-1754 GCF_040813775.1 Ammoniphilus soli | reverse complement strand
AATATATGGCGAAAGACGTCCACAACACGCTTATTGACGTGATTGAAAAAGAAGGCGCCACAACCCGTGAAGCAGCCGAAGCGTATCTAGATGATATGAAAGAGCAAGGGCGTTACCAACGTGATGTGTATTAAACTAAAGAGGTATAACTTCCCAAGAAACTCAAGAACTAAAGTCTCGAGCAAAGCTTGGTAGTTGATATAAAAACAAGAGGTCGAGCATAAGTCGCAACCATTTCCCTTGTTAGACTATAGATCCGATACAAAAACTGATCCATACAATGGCTTTCTGTTATGTCCTGCCCACGACATATTATACGATAAAGGATACACCGATAATAGCTACATTCATTTTTGGATTACTTCCCTATTATTAGTTCCATTAAAATTGAGATAACTGCCCCAGTAAAAAAACAGAGACTATCGAAGCAACCGCGTAGTACGTTATTGAATCCCGAGCCACATGCAACTGCAAAACTAGCGCTGGGCACTGAAAGCCCATTTTCATTCTCTGTGGTTCCGTCAGTAGAAATTTTGTGACTTTGTTGCCGTCATGGATTTCTGTTTTACCTATAAGCTAAGGAAAGCCAGTAACCCTTCTTTCTCCGCTTCGAAGAGATTACGAGGAGATGGTGTACTGGTTGAGATTGATGGAACGAAATGTAATTTCAAAAGAGTATTTATTCCGGAGAAGCTAAATAGGTGATGTACTCATTCTTGATGATGAAAAATCACCTATAAGGTAGCTAAGGTGGAAAGAAAAAAACATATCAAGCACACATGAAAGAGCTTTTGAATGATTTGCAAGTCAATAAAGGGGATTGCCTTAAGTGTTGACACTTTAGGTAATCCCCTTTTTTCATTCACCTTTGATTTTTATTCTGTATGTACAAATTTATGAGGAGCATTGGTGTAGAATTTCATCTACCGTCGACTGTTCCGGTGAGAGGATAACGGGAAAAAGAACTTCAACACAAGTCCCCTTACCTACTTCACTCCGAATGACCATTTTTCCTTGATGATTTTCAAAAATCTTACGAGTCACCATTAAACCTAATCCAGTCCCTTTTTCCTTTGTCGTGTAAAAGGGTTCACCCAGTCGATCGAGCCGTTCCTGAGGAATCCCACAGCCCTGGTCTATAATCGATACAGAAATTTGTATATGGTCGATCAGCTTAACTTGGATGTGCAGCTCTCCGCCGTTAGGCATGGATTCCATGGCATTTTTAATGATGTTCATAAATACTTGTTTGAGCTGATTTTGATCACATAGGACTAACGGCAAGTGAGATGGAATGTCCGTCAACATGTCAATTCGATGTATCAAAGCTTGAGATTCAAGTAATTTTACGGTCTCTTGAACGATGGTTGCAATGTTTTTCGGATCATAATGGACTACCTGAGGTTTGGAAAGAACTAAAAACTCACCAACAATGGAATTAATTCGGTCCAATTCCGACAACATGATTTCAATATAAACCGGATCTAGTTGATGATGGTTTTGGTGCAATTGGAGGAATCCTTTTAAGGTGGTTAAAGGATTTCGGATTTCATGCGCAACACCGGCTGCAAGCTGAAGAAAACCGAAGGAAGTTAAACTGTCCCTCTCGGCCTATTCCAATTACTCCCTCATTCCATGTATCAAAGATCAAACCTGTTTTAAGGATGAAGAAGAGGCTAAAAAGTCCCTAGTCAATCTGAAGCAAGAAATCATCACCTATTTTGCTACGGATATCGAACGGCAACGCATTTGGT
>NZ_JBEGDL010000115.1:0-1774 GCF_040813775.1 Ammoniphilus soli | reverse complement strand
TTTAGCAGAACAAAAACTGGACTGCCGGACGCAGCCCAACTTATCGAACAATCGATTCCCGTTAGTTCAAACAAGTGGGCGTAACTCAGCCTTCAATTAAGCCCAAATATCGCACTTCCTTTCCATTAACAACTGCGATGTAGATAGGTCCATGCTTTTCAACTGAATTGTATATTTTAGTTCCTACTGGTAACTTGGTTGCAGTTCCGTTTTCGAATTCCTTCCCGTTATTAGTTTGTTTAGTGATCTGTATAACTTCTTCACCTATATTTAGATCAAGTTCCTTTACCCAATCAACATTATCAGCGTTAGAATATACCACGCCTTCAACAACAAAAATATCAGCATTCCTATTCGTTGATAATATCTCTTCAGCAGTAGGATTTTCTATCTTTGCTCTTTCTTGATTACTCGGTACAGTATTTGAACACCCGGCTATGATTAACAACGAAAGTATAAAAACAATTGCATATTTCAGCTAGATCCCTCCTGTTCATAATATTTAGACGAGACATCCGATTGTATAGTTTCATTTTTTTAGAATCCTGCCTTTAGATGAGCAAACAAAAAGAAATCGAGTAGCTCTGTGAAGCTATCGACTCCCGTTAGCGGAATACCATCAAACTATTACAAGATTTTTACATTATTTTTCTTCCGTAATACTCCTCGATTTCCTTAGACAATTTTTTCGTTTCATTCCCCATATATTTCAGGGCATTTTTCAGGATACTTAAATCATCACCTATACGAGCCATAACTGTCACGCTAACTACCTCTTGAATTTTGACATCCTCACTTAATGCCATGTTCTCAAGAAAATTAAAGATTTTACTGAGTAATTTCTCATCATCTTTTGTTAATTCTTGCGGTTTTTGGAGTAGGCTTATGAGAAATGGATTAAATATATCACCAAAAGCTATATGTGGAGGAATTAGACCTTCTACTTGCCATAATTTCTCAAGTTCTTTGTCGTAAAGTGGCTGCAATTGAGGGATTATTTTTAGCATTTCTTGAACGATGTTGTTGTAGGTTAAATTCATCATTTCGTCATCCCTTTAGTAAATAAGATTCTCATTAAGCTATCCTGCCCTTCGCAGCAAAAAGGCTGCCGGATGCTGCCCAGTTTGTTGCGCAATCGATCCCCGTTTAGCGGAATAAGGGCGCAATTAGACTGTAATTTTGCCATCGAGTGACCACTCAATAAACTTTTGGAGAGATGGAGCAACCCACTTACGGCTATCATCTTCGTGGTTCCAGACGTATATATCATTCTTTCTAATAACACCGTTTATTTTAGAGAATCCGAATAAATCCCCGTTTCCTGCATCTGAAAAGAATAGCAGAGTATCAAATGACCAATATATATCGTGAAATCCCTCATAGTTTCTTATATTTTTGTTCTCTCGAACTCACCAGTTTCTTTTCTGACGAGGAAGGTAACATTGTACGTGCACCTTTTAACGCAAATTGGCCTCTTAAAACCCTGAATACCATGAAGTTCATCGAGAACGAAGGAAAAACCACACTTACAATGATTCTGGTTCCCGTATCCCCGACTGAGGAAGAAATCAAAACCTTCTTTTCTTCACAAGAGATGATACAGGAAGGATTTACCGGAACCTTCAATCAATTAGCCGAATACCTAAAGATATAAACCGTTTGATATAGCCGCAGCTATAAAACACCGACCACCGGTGTTTTTTTGTTATTTATAACTATCCTCCCTCTATGAACAAATGCATATCTCCGTTTTTCTCTTGTTTTCTTAGTTTTT
>NZ_JBEGDL010000114.1:0-1810 GCF_040813775.1 Ammoniphilus soli | reverse complement strand
AGGAGGATGGCAAAAAGGGCTTGATTTGGCTTCCACGCTCTGACTTTGATAGCTCATGGGTCATTCTGATGAGGGAGGACCTCGCGAAAAATTTGAACATACAAACGATTAGTGACCTGGCGAGGTATACGAATCAAGAAAATGTAGAAATTGAATTCCAATCTATGAAATTTGCCATCAATGAGGAGTTTTTGCGAAGAGAAGATGGGGTAAAAAGGCTGAACGAGGTTTACGGTTTTTCTATCAAAGATGAAAATGTCCTTGCGGTAGAGAATAATCTATTGTCTCAGGCTGTCAAGGAATCAAGGGTTCAAGTGGCCGTGGGATGGGTGGCTGACAGCAGAATCAAGAAGTATCAGCTAACAACACTTGAAGATGACCGTAATGTTTTTCCGCCCTATCATGTTGCTCCGATCATAAAGAAAGAGACAAGGGATTCCCATCCGGAGATTGAAAAGCTATTGGATAAGATATCAAAAAAGGTAAACAATGAAGTGATGATAGACCTTACTTATAAGGTCGAGGTTTTGCATCAAGATGTGTTCTTCGTGGCAAGAGAGTTTCTGAAGGAAAACAATTTGTTAAAGAAGTAGAGGAAAGATCCCGTTGTCTGGGATCTTTTTCGTTTGGATAGATAATTCCTAATTGTGTTGACAATTTTTATAATCATGATTATAATGTAATCAAAGGCTGTGTTAAGCCTGCATCGTAATTCCTCCAACTTAGTTTTACTCAGGCGCCTACGCGCCTATTTTTTTTAAGATTTAGAGAAAGGGAGGGCCTTTAATGGACTTCATTCAAGAGCATCGATGCATTCATTGCCAAGAATTGATGGGATGGAAAATTTCTTTCCTTGATGAAACGGATGAGATGCATTGGTTTGTGGGAGGAAGGAAAGATCAACATCTTGAGGATTGGGATGATGAGAAACTCATCGTTTTTTGCCAGCATTGTGATATGCAGAATTTATTCACCGGATAAAACTTCGTCTCCGCCACAGTCTTTATTGACTTGTGGACGGAGACTTTTTTTATACTATAAAAATTTATAACTTCGTTACATGATTTGGATAGCGCGAGGAAAACTTGTTGACGCAGTACTAAAGCTTGGCGTCAGCCAAGTTTTCTGGTTGGTGTTGAGATTGGATATAGTGTAGAAAAATTCTACAACGGATTGGATAAAATACTTACGTTATTTTTTGAAATACAGCAATATAAAGTATCTGTGAGGATGGCATGAATTTTGCATCATTAAATTTTAAAAGTAAAGGAATTGGAGAGGAGTCAAATACCATGGATAAACGCCTAGAGATAGAATTGCATTCCTGCGTCAAACTTCTTTTAAAAAACCCGCCAGAGGAAGAGCGAGCGAAATTATATGAAAGACTTTTTCAAGTATTTCAGAGGCTCGGCATCTCCGTATGAAATATGTCTCATATAAATGGTTGATTATTTTATTTATTCTAATTGGTTGGCTTATCCCATGGGAGGATCTAAGCTATAGCAAAGAATCCAGCAGTAATACAGGTCCTGCTCCTGCTTCGGAGCGAGCCATTATGATCGGGGCGAAGACAGGAACCATTTCTATTTTATTGATGAAGGTAACAGGGATCTACTTAAAGGACCAAGGCTATACCGTAAAGGAAATCACCTTTGCTGATTCTAAGCTGCTTCGTGCTGCATTGGAAGCCGGTGTCATTGATTTGTATTGGGAATCCACGTATCTGGCCATGAATCCCCCAAAAGAAAATGTTGATTTAGTTGATCCGGACATGGTTTACCAAGAATTAATGGAAGAAGATAGGACAAGG
>NZ_JBEGDL010000113.1:0-1833 GCF_040813775.1 Ammoniphilus soli | reverse complement strand
CGGGCAGCATTCCTGTAATGAAGAAAAATGAGGTTTGAACATAAAAAAGCCTCTTGGTATCATAGGTCGTGTCCTAAAGCTGGCCAGCAAAAAGGACTTTCAACTCAAATACCAGGAGGCTGCAAAATGAATTATAACCAAAATCACAAGATTGCTCAAATTACTTCTCAAACATTAATTATAGGCGTAGACATTGCGAAATTCAAGCATGTCGCACGTGCGCAAGACTATAGGGGACTAGAGTTTGGGAGACCTTATACCTTTGAAAACACGAGTTCTGGCTTTGAAGGTTTTCTAGCGTGGATTCAACTGTTAACTCAACAGTATGGCATGGAGAAGACCATCATTGGAGTTGAACCCACAGGACATTATTGGCTGAATCTCGCTCATTTTCTTAAAGAACAGGGTATTAAACTTGTTGTAGTTAATCCGATGCACGTAAAGAAGAGTAAAGAACTAGACGACAACTCACCAACCAAGAATGATGTGAAAGATGCCAAAGTGATCGCCCAGCTCGTCAAGGATGGAAGATATGCCGAACCCAATATTCCACAAGGAGTTTATGCCGAACTCCGGGTGGCAAGAAAAATACGCGATCTCCTATCTGTTGACCTTCAAGCGGTACAGGGGCAAATTCACAATTGGTTAGATCGTTACTTTCCAGAGTTTTTAACGGTCTTTAAAGATTGGGAAGGAAAAGCGGCACTACAACTACTCAAGCTACATGCACTACCTCACGAGCTAGTTAAGCTCTCTGATGAAGAGATATTAGCTCATCTTAAACAAGCCGTACAACGTGCTGTTGGGGTAAGTAAGGTGAGAGATTTAAAGCACGCCGCTAGCGTTTCCATTGGAATCCGTGAGGGTGCTAACATGGCAAAACTAGAACTATGCACTCTTTTAGAGAAGTACACACTCATTAAGGAAAGATTTGAAGAGCTAGATTCAAAGATTGATGGCTTACTCGAACAAATTCCTGGTGTCGATCAAATGTTGGCGATTAAAGGGATTGGTAAAGATACGATTGCAGGCTTTTTCGCCGAGGTAGGAGATTTAACGTATTATTCTCATCCAAAACAGATCATCAAGCTAGCAGGATTAAGCCTAAAAGAAAATACATCAGGAAAGCACAAAGGACAAACCAAGATTACGAAAAGAGGAAGGAAAAAGCTTAGAGCACTCCTCTTCCGAGTGGTCATGCCTTTAGTCGCTAAGAATTCAGCTTTTAAGGCATTACATCAGTATTTTACGAAACGTTCAAATAACCCATTGAAGAAGATGCAATCACTCATAGCTATCTGCAACAAATTAATTCGAGTGTTGTTTACCATTGGCAAGAAACAATGTGAGTTTAGTGAAGAAAGAATGTTGAGCGATATTCCACATATGGGAATAACCTCTATGACAGTTGCAGCTTAGGTTTTCTCAGAATTTAACTGGTTAAGTTGGTTTGAATTTAGTAGACATCTGAAGCGCGGATTAGTCAGTAAAGGAACTATAATACGGGCAAGGACCCTGTCGGGCAGCATGACTGACATCCACCTCATGGAAAGGTTGAACGAAGGAATTTGGGAGCGTAGACTCTGTGAGATATGGGAGGGTAGACCCCCATGAGACATGTGGAGATCCACCAGTGCGACCATAGATTAACTAAGTATCCACTTTCTGGTAACGAGTGGTTAGGAAGCATGGATCTTTTTCGCTCTTCGCCCCCAAAAAAATACATTAGCACCACTATCTTCCGTTCAATGATGTATCTAATAAACTCAACTCACATGAAAAACTAAGAAAACAAGAGAAAAACGGAGATATGCATTTGTTCATAGAGGGAGG
>NZ_JBEGDL010000112.1:0-1891 GCF_040813775.1 Ammoniphilus soli | reverse complement strand
ACGCCCAGTAGAATAGCGTCCATCCCGCAATCCATGTATCATCGCGAAACGGTTCCAAGCGAAGGCTCATGGAGATAATGTTGTTGATATAACTTCCCGTTGTGTTCACTAAAATCTTGAATATTTGTGCCGTGGGACCAACAAATAGTAAGAGCAGCATGAGGGCTAGTGCAAGAATCATGTTCAGGTTAGAGAGGGTTTTTATTCCCCGGTCCACACCGCTCCAGGCCGTATAGATATACAAAACGGTGACGGCAACAATAATCCCGATTTGCAAAGATATGGTATTCTCTAAGCCAAAGAGGAAACTCATCCCGCCTGAGATTTGCATCGTACCCAGTCCTAATGAAGTGGCTACACCGAAAACGGTTGCAAATACCGCCAGAATATCGACCGTCTTTCCTATCGGCCCATTGACTCGTTCCCCCAAAAGGGGATAGAAGGCAGAGCTAATCAGGGCAGGCATTTTCTTCCTGAACTGAGCGTATGCGAGGCTGAGAGCGATTACAGTATAAATCGCCCAAGGGTGCAATCCCCAATGCAAAAACGTATATCGCATGGCAACCGCCGCTGATTCGGCCGTGGAGCCTTCTCCTATGGGAGGAGTTGTATAATGAAAGACCGGTTCTGCCGCTCCCCAAAATACTAATCCAATTCCCATACCTGCGCTAAAAAGCATGGCTAACCAAGAAGCTGTACTGTATTCTGGCCGATCCGCATCATCGCCCAATCGTATGCTCCCATACCTGGATAGCATTAGAAAAACGGAGAAAAGAAGAAAAAGCATGACGGCGGTCAGATAGAACCAACCAAAATAATCTATGGTAGTACTTAGGAATGCTGATGCTGCATCTGCTAGCTTTGTATTAAAGAAAATACCCAATAAGATAAATAGACTCGTAAACAGCAAAGACACTACTAAAACCGTTTTTTCCCGAAAGACTTTGGCCATCGTCCCTTTTCCCCCTTTAGTCATTCAATGGATCATCCTGTACAAGGATGGAAGGAGAAGGTCACCTGCAGTTTCTTCGAATCCCTTGATATCCGATTCTCTTCACCCCTTTCCTGATATAAATTAGATTTGTCTGTACCCATATTCAAGATTGTAACATAATCATGATTATATAACAATCTAGATAATTAAATTGTTTTGAAAATTTTAAAAAGTATTTGACAAAAAATGTTGTGTGCGATTAATATATAATCATGATTATAAAAATGGTGGTGGAGGTTTATGAATAAAGGGATGCAATCACATCATCACGGGATAAACACGATGTCTCTACTATATGATTATCATTGGTCTATGGAATTGCTGATTAAAGTGAAGGACCAACTAGAGCTCTCGGTTCATTATCTGAGAGATCATCTGGCAAAGGAAAGATGCGCTTGCGGGGACATCGAGGAAGATGTTCAATTTTACACCCTCCTTCTTGAGGAGATTAAAAAGGCAATCGAAGCAAAGGATTACTCAGCCGTGCCTTGGGTACAAGAACAGCTCCATTCCTATGTTTCTGAGCGCTATAGTGTTCATCCGTGCATCTCATGGCTGCTTGATTTTCACCACCTTTGGGTTTTTGATGCTAAATTATAAACTTTTATTCTCAATCATTGGCAGTGGGCCTACGGGACTGTTTATGGCTTCTTCTGGGGGAAAGTTATCCTAAATCTATATAAACATGATGGGGTGAAGATGATGCAACATACTGCAGTTAAAACGGTGCCAACAACATTTTCAAGGCTAAATCCATTTCACGCGATAGTTCTCAAAAATGTAAATTTAAATGGAGCTGGCTCTAGTAAAGAAACGAGGCATATCGAGCTTTCACTAAAAGGGTCCGGACTTTCCTATGTCCCAGGTGATGCCCTTGGTATTATTCCTTCAAATGAT
>NZ_JBEGDL010000111.1:0-1892 GCF_040813775.1 Ammoniphilus soli | reverse complement strand
ATCATTTGAAGGAATAATACCAAGGGCATCACCTGGGACATAGGAAAGTCCGGACGCCTTTAGTGAAAGCTCGATGTGCCTCGTTTCTTTACTAGAGCCAGCTCCGTTTAAATTTACATTTTTGAGAACTAGCGCGTGAAATGGATTTACCCTTGAAAATGTTGTCGGCACCGTTTTAACTGCAGTATGTTGCATCATCTTCACCCCATCCTGTTTTATATAGATTTAGATAACTTTCCTCATAAGAAGCCCTAAACAGTCCCGTAGGCCCACTGCCAATGATTGAGAATAAAAGCCTATAATTTAGCGTCAAAAACCCATAGGTGGCGAAAATCAAGCAGCCATGAGATGCATGGATGAACACTATAGCGCTCAGAAACATAGGAATGAAGCTGTTCTTGTATCCAAGGCACGGCTGAGTAATCCTTGGATTCAATTGCCTTGTTAATCTCCTCAAGAAGGAGGGTGTAAAATTGAACATCTTCCTCAATATCCCCGCAAGCGCATTTTTCCTTTTCCAGATGATCTCGTAGATAATGAACCGAGAGCTCTAGTTGGTCCTTTACTTTAATCAGCAATTCCATAGACCAATGATAATCATATAGTAGAGACATCGTGTTTATCCCGTGATGATGTGATTGCATCCCTTTATTCATAAACCTCCACCACCATTTTTATAATCATGATTATATATTAATCGCACACAACATTTTTTGTCAAATACTTTTTAAAATTTTCAAAACAATTTAATTATCTAGATTGTTATATAATCATGATTATGTTACAATCGTGAATATGAATACTGAAAAATCTACTTTTCTATATTGAAAGGGGTGAAGAGAATCGGATATACAAGGATTCGAAGAAACTGCAGGTGACCATCTCCTTCCATCCTTGTATAGGATGAACAATCTCAATGACTGAAGGGGGAAAAGGGACGATGGCCAATATTTTGCGGGAAAAAACGGTTTTAGTAGTGTCTTTGCTGTTTACGAGTCTATTTATCTTGTTGGGTATTTTCTTTAATACAAAGCTAGCGGATGCAGCATCAGCATTCCTAAATACCACCATAGATTATTTTGGCTGGTTTTATCTGACCGCCGTCATGCTTTTTCTTCTATTCTCCGTTTTTCTGATGCTATCCAGGTATGGGAGTATCCGATTGGGAGATGATGCGGATCGGCCAGAATACAGTACAGCTTCTTGGTTAGCCATGCTTTTTAGCGCAGGTATGGGAATTGGATTAGTATTTTGGGGAGCGGCAGAACCGGTCTTTCATTATACAACTCCTCCCATAGGAGAAGGCTCCACGGCCGAATCAGCGGCGGTTGCCATGCGATATACGTTTTTGCATTGGGGATTGCACCCTTGGGCGATTTATACTGTAATCGCTCTCAGCCTCGCCTATGCTCAGTTTAGAAAGAAATTGCCTGCCCTGATTAGCTCTGCCTTTTATCCTCTTTTGGGGGAAAGAGTCAACGGACCGATAGGAAAGACCATCGATATTTTGGCGGTATTTGCAACGGTTTTCGGTGTAGCCACTTCATTAGGACTGGGTACGATGCAAATCTCAGGAGGGATGAGCTTCCTCTTTGGCTTAGAGAATACCATCTCTTTGCAAATCGGAATTATTGTTGCCGTCACCGTTTTGTATATCTATACGGCCTGGAGTGGTGTGGACCGGGGAATAAAGACCCTCTCTAACCTGAACATGATCCTTGCGCTAGCACTCATGCTCCTCTTGCTATTTGTTGGTCCTACGGCACAAATATTCAAGATTTTAGTGAACACAACGGGAAGTTATGTCAACAACATTATCTCCATGAGCCTTCGCTTAGAACCGTTTCGCGATGATACATGGATTGCGGGATGGACGCTATTCTACTGGGCGT
>NZ_JBEGDL010000110.1:0-1895 GCF_040813775.1 Ammoniphilus soli | reverse complement strand
AATAGGCTTCATCTGCTTTAAAGCGGTGCAGACAAACACTATCCTGCTCCGAATAAATGGCTACCGTATTGATGCCCAATTCCGTGCAGGCCCGGAAAATTCGAATCGCAATTTCTCCCCTGTTGGCCACCAGAACCTTTCTGAATTTCTTTATATCTTCCACTCCACATTCCCCCTTCTTTTTAAAATGTTCACTTATATAATCATGATTATATGATAATCTAGTTTATTATTTTTGTAAATGAATTCATTAGCGTTGCATAAAACTTAAGGGGATTTATTAACTAACAATTCAGAAATTAATTTAATGACCTTTTGATAAAAAGAGAATAACCGAACAGAAGGTGATTGCTATCCATTTGGTAATTTTATACTATTAACCCTAATAACGTAAAAGTTGTTATACTAATTCCTTTTTTTGTCTTCCGCGTGACGTCCGGTTTGGTTTGCGTAATATTTGTTCCACCCAACGTTCACTGGGTCGCCAAAGGAATATGATAAGCCAACGGGCTAGTTGTATAAGAGAGTGTTTTGTTTGGGTTTCTAAAGAGACTAAAACCAATTGGCAATATGAAATGAGAGCTAAATAAACTTGATTCTCTACGGCTTCTTGGCTCGTGCCATAAAAGGTTTTAATTCGAATATGCTGCTTGATCCACTTGAAAAACGTTTCGATTTTCCATCGTGAACGATAGATTTCACCGATTTCTTCCGCATCCAAGTCAAATCGATTGGTGATGATTTGAATCGGGTTGCCTTCCGAATCCGTGGTTTCGATTAACCGCAGGACATTGTCCATTCGTTTCTGGGGAGTACCTACAAGAACCATGGAGTCTGATTGGATGGCACTACCCTCAGGTAAAGAGAAGGATTCTAGCTTTCGAATGACCGCATTCTTTTTCAATCGTGAAGCGAAGAAAATGCCTTGATCGCAGTAGCTATCCCACTTCTCGTAGTCGACATAGCCACGGTCAAACACATACATGGCTCCTTTTTCATCTATGAGAACCTCCATTTGCGTGCGATCATTTGGTTTGGCAGGGGTAATCACCACTTTTTCAGGAATCACCGTATTCTCTTCAACAAAAACCAAAAGAAGATGAACTTTAATCCCTGCTTTACTCTTGCGAAAGGTGGCCCACTTGTATTGGTTCAAGCATAAGGAAATGCTTGAGGAATCTACAATTCGGAAATCCCTTTTTACCGAACAGGATCGGAAGATCGACTTGGAACGGATTTGATGGACTAAATCCATAAAAATATAGGTTAAAATCGTAAGATCAACTCGTTTGTTTTTTCTGGAAAGCTGAGCAGCGCTAATCGATGTAAAACCTAACTCACGCTGAAAATCTTGATGTAGAGCATCATCTGCGATGGCTCGTAATCCATCGCGTTGATGGAGCTGTGCATGTAAAAAAAGAAGCAAATAGGCTTTGGTGGTTAGCTTTTTCACGTATTTATCTTGGTTCAGTTCATCGATATGTTCTTGAATCTTTAGGCTATTAATAGGTGAAATCCATTTACCAAATGACGAAAATAGTGTATTCTTGTCCATAGCGGGTCCTTTATATTGGATTTGGACAGGAATCACCTGTACTTTCCATTATAAAGGATTTTTTCGTCTATAAAGGCAAGATATGGTTTTTAATACAGATAAAAAATTCTGTAAATATTAATGCAACGCTAATGAAATGAATTAATAATTTTCAAACAGGTACTTGGTGTCATAAATCCGATCATCCGTGTACACGAAGAAAAAGAGCCCAACTCAGTGTCGGTCTCTTTTCTTTTGAAATCTCAAAACTATTTATCATGGACCAAACAACCCTCGTTGTCCTTCGGCTGAGCAGTCGCTGCCGCTTCCATATAAGCCATGGAACCCGTTCGATCGAACT
>NZ_JBEGDL010000109.1:0-1917 GCF_040813775.1 Ammoniphilus soli | reverse complement strand
GATAGTTTTCAATCTCTTCCGTGTTCATCATCTGCCCGCCAGGACTTCCCTTTTCAACCATCAGCGTACTCATATTCGCTCGTGCCGTATAGACTGCTGCCGTCAATCCGGCCGGACCTGCCCCAGCAATAATGACATCGTAAATTTTTTGTTCGCTCACTTAAGACCCCTCCCCTAATCTGATATGGGATCAAGGGGGCAGGCATCCGCCCCCTTGACTTATTGCTCTATAGGCATCTAGTCCGGGCTGTTCTCATCATTTCGCAAATTCCATCTTTATCGAGAGAAAGCTCCATGATTCCAATTTGCTCCTGATAGATTTCTTCTGGAACAATCGCTTTGATTTCGTCTTCCAGCACATGATAAACTTGCAAACCTAAGGCCACACCCGCTAACGGTCCGGCATAGGTTGGGTCACCCATCGTCACGGTTTCAGCATAAATATCTGCACTATCCGCATCAGGAGATCCCAGGATCACCATCACGTTATCTTTTCCGAATTGCTCTACAGCTTTAATTAAAGAACCTTGAACCTCAAGGTCCATAGCGCCTGCCGCCGTTCAAACAAAGCACTGGGTATCCATGAAGATGACTTCTCCGCCGCTCGCTTTCACGCACTCGGCAATCGCAGGAGCCGGAACCCCGTCTCTTTCCCCAACAATAATGATCTTTTTATCTTTTAACATGCTGATCTCTCCTTTAGTTTCAAATTTTAGTATTTCACTTCAAAAATCGTAGCTTCTTCAACCCCTGTTTCTAATGCCTGCAAAGCCACCCCTACGCGATACTTGCGCATTTTCCGTTCATCTGCCGACGATAGGTTAGGATCTCCCAGCGGGTGAGGAATGGAAACCGTCGGCACAATCCGGTTGGCTCCCACTGTCTTAGCAATGGATACGAGATTGGCCATTTGTACGATCGTAATGCCTGCTCTTTCAATTTCTTTCACCATCGTTGCACCGCAACGAGTACAAGTCCCTCAGGTGGATGTCATGATGACAGCAGATACGTTGGCATCCCTTAACTGCTGGGCAATTTCGGCTCCCATGCGGCTAGCATCGGCTTGGGTTGTCCCTGTTCCGACCGTTGAGTATACATAGTCGTGGATTTTGCCAACTCTTCCTTCCTTCTCATACTCACGCAGCACATCAAGCGGAACGATGACATTCGGATTTTCATTGGCAAAGGAAGGGTCGAACCCAGCATGGATGGTCTGCCACTCGCCAGCCTTTAAAGAATCCTGGCCAGCAATGCTGTATTTTCCCCATTTTGTAGCCGAAGCGGACTGGATACGATCTGGATTCCCCACCGGGACAATCCCTCCGGAGTTAACAAAAGCGATGGTAGCATCCCTCAAATCAACCGTAGGCGCAATCGCCACGCGGTCAACCTTCGGCATGGGCATTTCCGTCAAAAACTCTTCACCGTTTAACTTTTTCAACAGCATGTTAACGACACGGTCAGCCCCTAATTCGTTCGTAAACGCTTCAAAGCGGATTCCCCTTGGGAAATACCCTTCTTCACGGGCTGACTTTAGCGGTTCGCCGTGGGCCAGTTTCTTCAGAAACTTGGCTAGGGCTGGTACATCCTTGCGCATCGCCCCCGCACTATCGCCGCCTTCAAATATATAGAGATCCTTGCGGAACATTTCCACAGCCGGATTTTCTACATGCATGCTGGTTACAACTGGAACCCCAAACTGTTCTTCTACGGCCTTACAAATTTTGGCGCAGGCAAAACCGTATCGTCCAGCCAGGAATGCAGGTCCTGCAATGAATAGGTCGAATTCTACTTCCTTCAGGTAGCCAATGATGGTTTCAATAGCGGTCTCTTCATTCGATCCGAAGAAGTTATCTCCGCAAATGATCGTATGCGTAACCTCGATTTCTGGGGCAACGGTGTTTTTGAGAAGCATTC
>NZ_JBEGDL010000108.1:0-1934 GCF_040813775.1 Ammoniphilus soli | reverse complement strand
TATGTATATCTTTCGGAAGGGCATCTACGAATTTCCTTCGAAGATGCGTCCAACAGAGGCACCTTGTAATAGCTGGAATCTTTTTGTACCCCGCGTATGCATCCGAGTGAAGGTAACCTTTGAACCCTTTTAGGAATTCCTGAGGGTATTTGCCGCTTCTGCCAGGTTGATATTCAAAGATTCGAATGGGGTGTTTGCTATGCTGGCCGCTGCTATAGACCCACATGTAGGAATCGGTGGTATTTTTTCGTCCCTCTTCATTCATCACTTGGACGGTTGTTTCATCAGCATGCAAATAGTTTTCTTGCAAGAGCTTCTGATGCATGCGCTCCACCAATGGCACTAACCAGTCGCGGGACGCGGCTAGAATCCAGTTGGCCATGGTCGCACGACTAAGATTTACACCCAGTGTCTGCCACTCCTTTTCCTGACGGTAAAGAGGAAGGGCGTTGACGAATTTCTGATGCATGACCCATGCCACGGTGGAAGGAGATGCCATGGAATGCTGGATCACCGGATAAGGCATGGGTGATTTCTCCATGTAGGGTTCCCCGTTCTTACGACAGGTGCGGCACTCAAAGGTTTCACGGTAATAATCGATGGCCCTCACTTTGGCAGGAATGAACTCGATTTCAGTTCGAACGAATTCTTCACCTACGGATACAAGAGTGGTGTTGCATGCTTCGCAAAAGCAGTCTTCTTCATCAAGAGTGCAGAGGCGTTTGTCGTGAGGGATATCCTTCAAGAGTTCCATCCGCTGACCTTTAAATTTCTTTCGCCGGTAACTTTGTACCTCCTTCAGGTCAGGCTCTGGCGCCATCGGGTCCGCTTCCGTTTCTGCTTCATCAAAAAGAGACATCTGCCCCAATGAAAGGGACGATGTCTTCTCGGTACTTCTGCCGAAGAGCTTGCGCGTCAGATATTCAACCGTTTCATGGAGCCGTTTGTTTTCCAACTCCAGTTCACCTATGCGTTTTTCGAGTCCTTTTACCTGATCTGCAGCGCTCATAAATACCGTTCCTTTTCGTTTTATACTATTATTAAGTATAGCATAAGAGTGTCGAAAAGCCCAGTAATGATGCGGGTTTGAGGGGATTTTTGCTGTTAAATACAGGCCGAAATATGGATCTTTTTGACGGCCTTAGGTTGATCGATGGAAAGACCTTCTAGAAGCCACCGAAATTCTTGATACGTGATGGAGCGAACGGCTTCAGCGTGCATGGGCCATTGAAATTTTCCGTTTTCCAAACGCTTGTAAAGGAGAACAAATCCATCTCCTTCCCAACAGAGTGCTTTCATCCGATCGCGTCGTCGGCCACAAAAGAGAAACAGACTGTTCTGGAAAGGGTTCAACTGAAAATTCTGCTGGACAATGGCGGCCAGTCCATCAATGGACTTTCGCATGTCGGTATACCCACAAGCAATATAGATTTTCTCTGCCTTTGAGACATCACCGAACATGTTGAAGTGCCCTTAGGGTGTTTTCGATCAACGTTGCGGATGCATGGTTCCGGATCTCCAGCGTTATACCACCAAAACGTATGACAATATCTGATACTACTTCTTGATCGGAGGTATGGGTCCTGGCTGTGGAGACTGGAATGCTTACCGGAACGATGGGGTTGTTTTGGGAAAGCGACGGAAGTGCTTCGCAGGCGGCCGTCCGAACACGTCTTAACCAATAATAGTACGTTTTCGGATTAATGTCATGATCAGCACACCATGCAGAGATCGTTTGCCCACTACTGCGGCATTCTCGGATGATCTCAGTCCACTTATTTAAACGGTACTGGTTAGTAACTTCCCTAGTATTCAACTCTAAACCTCCCTTTGGAGTTTTTCGATTTAGGTCGAAAAACTCTACAAACTCTAATTTAGAAGATTGTCTCAAAGACTTAGGGAAGTTTCCATACACTGACTTATTAGACGCTTAC
>NZ_JBEGDL010000107.1:0-1971 GCF_040813775.1 Ammoniphilus soli | reverse complement strand
GAATTTATACTATTCTTGACTTAAAGGCAATGTGATCGTTATAGTCGTGCCTTTATTTACTTTACTTGAAACCTGAATAGTTCCCTTATGATGTTCGATAATTTTATATGTAATCATCAAGCCTAGACCTGTTCCCTTCTCTTTATTAGAATAAAAAGGCTCTCCTAATTTATGGATTCGATCTTCGGATATTCCACAACCATGGTCTTGAAAGCTAATGACGATTTGTTGGTTTCCCTCCTTTTTTACTCTAATTATAATTCTCCCATTGTTTTCTGAAGCTTCCACCGCATTTTTGATGATATTAATAAACACCTGAATAAGTTGATTTTCTATACATTCAATCTCAGGAATATCTGGATCGATATCCGCAACGATTTGAATATTGCGCATAATAGCATTTGTATTCATTAACTGAATCACATTTTCTAATATGTTACAGATATTGGATCTAACAAATAAGCTTTCCTGATGCGGTTTAGCGATTGTTAGAAACTCATTCAATATCGATTCAATACGGTTTAATTCGGATTTGAGAATATCCATGTAACTTGGCTTGAACAATCCTTCTTCAATTAGCTGAAGAAATCCCTTAATAGATGTTAGCGGATTTCTGATTTCATGGGCAACTCCGGCAGCCAATTGGCTAGCTACAGCTAGCTTTTCTGATTTCCGTAAAAGTTCCTCTGTTCTTTTTTTCTCCGATAGGTCTTGATAAATGCCAAACAGTCCGTTAGTTTTACCATCAATGATGACAGGAACAAAGGTAATATTACACGGAACAGTATATCCCTCTTGATGAAGAATTGACCTTTCAAAATGCTGTGATTCTCCTCCCATGGCTTTTTGAAAATGAACTAACAATTGTGTTTGATCATGAATAGTACCATTGATAAAGGATTTAGCAGCTTTATTTATAGCCTTACTCTTTCCAGTCGAGTCAAAAAGATAAACAGCATTGGGATGGTTTTCAAAAAGAGATCTGTAGCGTTGTTCACTTTTTGTTAATTTACATTTTGTTTTTTCTAATGTATGATTCATCAGCCGGAGTTGCCTGAGTAACGATTCATTTTCGAGCAAAGTTAAAATTTGTCGAATGACAATAAGAATTAAAACAACAATCCCTCCAACTATGATACTTTCTATATAATTCATATTTAAAATTGCTAATATAAGCAGAATCAAAATACTGCAATAGGGCAGAAACATACGTAAATAGCTTAACAAATTTGAACCTGTTATTTCTATCTCCTCAGTTTTTGATTCAGTGTCGTAAAAACTGGATAAACCGATCAGTAAAAGAGCAACACTCCAAACTGGTGTCAGAACCGTGTAAAATTCATATTGTTCATAGATAGATTTATAGAGGTATATGGTATCAGAGATAACATATATTATCATACCGCTTAAATGTAAAAATAACATCTTTGGCGGAATAATATTCCTATAAGATAAAAAAAGCATAATTACCCCTAATAGAACTCCTAAATGGGCGATTGGATAAGCTAAAGAAATCAAACTCAACAACAAGGGCAATTCTTTCCGATGTAGAATAGGTTCTAAAAAATACACCCAGCTTATGGATGTCAAAACTGTTAAAATCATAAAGGAATCAAAGAACATTTGTATGACGCGATATTGTTTTCTTCTTTCATGTACTTTGTACAGCAAAGCGAAAGCATAAAATAGTAAATTAATTATCCAAAACAAATCCGCCCAGCCAGGGAAGAAATAGTCCGTGCCAGTAAAAACGATATGGAATCTCCATAGTAACTCAGCTATAAAACAACTGAAACAACTAATAAATAGAATAATCCAAAAATCCCTTTCCTTTCCCTTCAATCTCTTTATATTGAGATAAAAGAAAATACCTGCCATTATAGGTGCTATAGTGGAAAGAATACTTCCTCCTGTATATTTCAAATATTGATTATCAATGAGTAGGATCCAAGAGTAGTACACTATCGAATA
>NZ_JBEGDL010000106.1:0-1991 GCF_040813775.1 Ammoniphilus soli | reverse complement strand
GCTACCGTACTGGAAAAAGAGCCAAAGTCCATTTTGATCTGGTTACTCTTGTTTATAACGCATCCAAATTAGCTGTAGACCGAATTCGTAAGGAGGTGGAAAACTCAAAAAAGGCGGTTGCTTAATTTAAAAAATTCACGTTTTCCCACTAGGTAAAGTCTACAGTTTTTTAGGAAACACAATTATGAAATTGATTCAACTGAGTTAATTTCATAAATCTGAGCCCTTGTGTACCAAGGGTTGAAAGCAACTAAAAAAGGAGTACCTCCCCAAATCTAGAATAGAGTAAGTGCGACCAAACTCTCATAGATTGGAGGATGACTCCCTATGTCCATTATACGACAAGGAAGCCTATTTAGCATTCAAGAATTATATGCAATGTCGCCAAGTGATCGGTTCGAGGAGATTTTTTCCTCCCTACCTATTGAACCGATTTTATTCATCGTGAGTAAGAAGTCTTGTTACGGCGCTCCCGTTCAACTTAATTACGCAGCCATGGTTTACTCACTCGTGGCTCGTGTTGTGGAAAGAATACCCACCGTGAAGGATTTAATCCAACGACTTAAAAGATTTTATGTTTCGTTTAGATTGTGGTTTCTTGTTTTCCGATGAAGTTCCATCGGAGGCATCTTATTCACGTCTTATTTCTAAAATAAGTGAAACCAATGTTTTAGAAGAACTTCAACAATCGGTTCTTGTTCAGGCTTTTCAGGAAGGTTTCATCGAAGATGAGATCATCGCGATCGATGCATCTCATGTGGAAGCACGAGATCAAGCCCCTTCTAAAGAAGAAAAAGCTAAACCTGAACCCAAAAAGCGTGGGCGAAAGCCCAAAGCTGAACGTGAACAATGGCTAAAGGAAAAGGAAGAACAAGAAGCCAACTTCCTTTATTTGAAAAGCCCATTGAAGCCCAATTAGATGCTAGTTTGAAGGATTTAAGGCAACACATGCCGTTGGATCCTCAATGGGGCATCAAGAAAAACAGTGAAGGAAAAAACACCTTTTGGTATGGGTACAAAGCACATTTGGCTGTAGGTACGGATAGTCAATACATTCTTCAATCCATCCTATCCTCCGGAAATTTAAATGACGGAAAAGCCGCGATTCCTTTATTGAAAGGAATTTAGGAGCAACTCCCGTTTTTGACGGTTCGTCATGCTACGATGGATGCTGGCTATGATTATGAACCGATCTATACCCAAATTCGCCGTATGAAGGCTCATGCTGTTATTGCGTACAACAAACGGCGAGAACCGGAAATGGTAGGTTTTGATTCCTATTTCGCTCCGACTTGTGTACGGGAGCATTCCTACCGTTATGACAGTTATGATCCCAAGTACGAGACCATGAAGTATACGAAACCCAAAGAATGTAGAGATTGTCCATTACGTCATGATTCTTTGTGCCAAAAAGTATATAAAATAAAGATCACTACAGACTTGAGAAAATACACGGCACCAGGGCGAGGAACGAAAGCCTGGAAAAACATCTATAAAGAAAGAACAGCTGTTGAGAGAGTCATCGCTTATCTTAAAGAGTTCTTTCAGTTAAACAATGTGCGATACCGTACAGGTAAACGAGCAAAAGTACATTTTGACTTAGTAACACTCGTCTACAACACATCAAAGTTAGCTGTAGACCGCATGAATAATGAGTTTGTTTCACGAGTTGCCTAATTTTTAAAAACTAAAACCACGAAATTCAGCAGCTTTATCCTTTGCACAAAGGGCATTATGAAATTAACTCAACTGAAGAATGGATGAAAAACTTTAAATAAAAAAAGAGACTGATGCCTAATCAGTCTCAGTGGGTTCAAATAGTTCTTGAGTTTTCTTGGGAAGTTATACCTCTTTAGTTTAATACACATCACGTTGGTAACGTCCTTGCTCCTTCATATCATCTAGATACGCTTCGGCTGCTTCACGGGTTGTGGCACCTTCTTTTTCAATCACGTCAATAAGCGTGTTGTGGACGTCTTTCGCCATATATT
>NZ_JBEGDL010000105.1:0-2036 GCF_040813775.1 Ammoniphilus soli | reverse complement strand
ATGATCGTATGCGTAACCTCGATTTCTGGGGCAACGGTGTTTTTGAGAAGCATTCCTGGGCCGATCACCCCTTCATGAATCGTCGGCGCGTAATCCGCCTTATCTTCTCCCCCGATCTGTCCAAAGAATTGGTTGATATAATGTACAGCCTTTTTCATTCTCCATCACCTCCTAATACTCAATAACCGTTTTATAATGAGCTCCTGTATTCGCATCGGAGCAGAAGAAGCCGTTGTTTTCCATTTCAATGGATCCGTCCTCTTTCACTGACCCTTCCCAGCCGCCGGAATTGCCATCCCTAGCTAGAGCAATCAAGCTGCCGATGACGACTTCCATTGGAGGAAGCTTTAATAGCTGAGATACATTTCCTGTACTGACGATGGCATCCGCTTTATCAGACAGGTCAACCAATGATTGGGAGCGCCCGTCTCTGCCTGTACATTCGTTGGTTATTCCAACCGTTTTGATTCCCGCATCTTCTAGCTCATTAATTACAGCTATAAAATCGGCGTCCGGGTTGCCATACCCTTCTTCGCATACGATGGCTCCCTGTGCCCCCAAAGACGTGGCAATCTGTCTCACCTGCATGGCGGAACGGGTCTTTTCTTCCAGCTTGACATTCAGGTTGGAAAGAATGACGCCAAGGAAATTGATGGTTTTCCCATGTTCCTTCAGCAAGTTTTTAATCGTAGGATTATTGGCATGCTGATAGGTGGATATTTTCGAGGAGCAAGGCATAAAGCTTCCTGAAATGACCGCTCCGTCCAGCAATTCGTTCGGATGAATGAGCGTAGGAACCATGCGGTTGCTATCCCATCCATAGAAAAGAGCATTGTGACCGCTTTCAATCATCTGAGATTGAAGCTGCATAACATAGACGACTCCCGGCAGTTCGGTCACTCTTGCCTCACGCTGATTGAGCGGAGGAAGCTCATACACTTCCAACTCTTCCGGCTCTTGGCTTTTCACGCAATTGCCGATATATTCAGCCAGCCTCATGCCTGCCCAGCGAAGCGCTTTATTTTTCTTTTGCTGTTCATTGCGTTCGAATTCTTCATCCGTATCCGCAACCAAGCAGATATTGATCAAACTGGAAAATTGGGTCTGGTTTGCCCCTGGACCACTCATATCAATCAGTCCATCCTGAAATCCACCCCAATACTTTCCTACAGCGAGTACGGAAGTGCCTTTCAAGGCATGCGTACGACCGCTTCCAGCGGGAACCAGTTTATTGAGCACCCCGGGAAATAGCGTTCCTCCAGATACCTTGCACCGCGGTTCAATGGCTTCTTTCACCGGGGTAATGCGAATGGGATCTCCAGGCTTCGCGAGCAGAATATCTGCATCCGTGATATGTTCGTCTTCATAGACGACTTGCAAAGCCTCTTGTTTGTTCAGTGTCAGAATTCCATCTTGATAAGATGTGCTGTCACCGAAAACAACATCTTTTACATAGAAATTGCCGATTTCAAGCTTCATCCCCTATCCCCCTTCTTTTCTTTCACATTTATTTATTGGTCACTTAGTAATCATGATTATAATTTGTTTATGATTATAAGTCAATCACAATTTGATAAATAATTCAAATTTTAAAATCTTTACTCTTTTTATAATCAAGATTATAATATAATCATGTTTAAAACTATTATTTTAAAAGGAGCGATAGGGTTGTCAATTTTACGAATGGAGTCATTGAAACTTCATCAAGAATACCAGGGGAAATTAAGCGTTCAAGGGAAGGTGCCTGTTAACAATGCGAAGGATTTAAGCTTGGCTTACTCACCGGGTGTGGCAGAGCCTTGCATGGAAATCTTCAGGGATCCTCAGCGGGTATATGACTATACAATGAAAGGAAATTTGGTCGGCGTCATTTCCGACGGAACGGCTGTGCTCGGTCTCGGAAATATCGGCGCCTCAGCTGCCATTCCAGTCATGGAAGGGAAAGCCCTTCTATTCAAAGCCTTTGCCGGTGTAGATGCCTTCCCTCTCTGCCTGAATACAACCGATATCGACCGATTCATAGACACCGTGAAAAT
>NZ_JBEGDL010000104.1:0-2045 GCF_040813775.1 Ammoniphilus soli | reverse complement strand
ATCGGGTTCAAGTCCCGTGTGTGCCGACGGCCGGAAACACTAGCAGACAGACAGTGCGTCATCGCGAGGTGAGGTGCGGAGGGTCTGAATGCAAAGCCCTGTACAAAGCGAAAGCGAACCTAGGCTGGCGTGAGGGGAGGATGACCGTGCAAAAAGACGGGAAGTCCAAATCGCCGACAACTGACCCAGAGCGTTTAGAAGGTTGGGATAGGGTGGAAGTAGGATGGCGTGACCCAAGGAGGTCTCGTGGCTTCCTAGAATTTTTTTTTTCTAGGTAATTCATTTACAAGAGCGTTCGAGGGATGAATAAAGAGGTACGAGAAGTCAGAGGTATCCGTAGTAGTGAGGAACTCTGAGCCTATGAAAGCTGGTAACAGTCTGGAGGATAAAACTCAGAGGAATCTATTCTCGTAATAGAAGAATTGTCTCCGCCGTAAGGAAGAAGGCAAGGAGCGAAGGGGTACCACATTACAGAAATGTCTCTAGAATGAGGGAAATTCTCTTTAGTATTCTGCAATAGAATGCGAACAAGTACGGCTTCTCGGGAAGTGAGATTGTCCTGGTCAAGGAGACCTGAAGGGGCTAGAGAGATCAAACGGAAGCAGGAAATGAAGAAAAGAGAATGGAAGTTATCTCGAACAGACAGCAGGAACGGATGGTAAACACGGATGAAGAAAAGAAAGTGGTATTCACTCTATGACAAGGTATATGACTTTGGGAATCTCCTCGATTCATGGTTTGATGTGGCGGAGAATAAAGGAAGTCACGGAGTAGACGGAGAAACAATCCAAGAATTTGGGCACTACATGGATGGTAACGTACGAACTATCCAGCATGAGCTCCAAACCAAGACCTACCGCCCCCAACCTGTACGAAGGGTCTACATTCCCAAAGCGGATGGTTCCCAAAGACCACTAGGCATTCCCGCTGTGAGAGATCGACTGGTACAACAGTCCTTGCGTAGGGTCATCGAACCGATCTTTGAAGCGAAATTCTTAGACTGCAGCTATGGATTTCGTCCTGAACGAGACTGCCATATGGCGATCGATAAAATTACAGAACATCTGGAGAATGGATACCAATGGGTAGTAGACGCTGATCTTCGATCCTACTTTGATACGATTCCCCATGACAAACTCATCGACCAAGTATGGCAGGAGATTAGTGACAGCTCCATCCTTAAACTGATTCGAATGTTTCTAGAAGCTGGGGTCTTACATCATGGCACCTATGAACCATCTGAAGAAGGAGTTCCACAGGGGGGAGTCATTAGCCCGTTGCTCGCCAACATTTATCTGCATCCCTTCGATGAAGAAATGACCAGACGTGGGCATAAATATGTTCGTTATGCGGATGATTTTGTGATCCTATGTAGATCGAAAGCGGCAGCAGAGAGAGTATGTGAGAGTATGAGAAAATTCCTAGAAGGGCAACTTGGCCTTCAAGTTCATCCAACGAAGACGCGAGTGGTACATGTAGATGAGTCGTTTGACTTCCTAGGTTATACCTTCTATAGCTGGAAGGATAACGATGGAAAAAGGACCATCTATCGCCGACCGAGAGACAAAGCGGTTGAGAAACTCAAGGATACCATTCGCAAGCTGACCAGACGAAACCAAACCGTATCCATCGATGTGATTATCCGTAAGCTCAATCCTATTCTACAGGGATGGGGAAACTATTTTGGTTATGGTTCTGTTAAAACACGTTTTGGCAAGTTGGATAGTTGGATGAGAAGGAGACTACGGGCGGTCCAATTGCGCAGCTGGAGGCATGTGAAACATCTCCATCGGTTACTTCGAAGACAAGGATACAAAGGGGAACTTCTTCCCATTCGGATGACAAAGTGGCGGAGTTCAAAAAGTCCAATGGTGGATCGTGCTATGAATAAACAGTGGTTTGAAGAACAAGGATTAATAACCTTGACAGACGTTTACCAAAAGTTAATGCTCCGTAAGGAATATGTAGTGTCAAAGCCGTGTGCGTAGGCCCGCTTGCACGGTTTATTGAGAGGGGTGGTTCAGTAATGACCACCCCTACTCTCT
>NZ_JBEGDL010000103.1:0-2078 GCF_040813775.1 Ammoniphilus soli | reverse complement strand
CCTACGCTCTTTTGACGCAAGGCATCGCGAAGAACCCCACGGATTTTGAAGCGCTTATTCATCCGGCTTTCATAATCGCCGAGCCCGCTTTCTTGAATTCCCATATCCACTAAGCGCTCAAAGGTTTTCTTGTTGGAAACAGCCCAAGCCACCGCTTGACATAAACGGTCAACGCGAGCTTGATCATACGTCTCGATGATCGCCAAGGCTTTTCTTGCTTTTTCAAAAGCCTGATCCAATTCTTGTTGCTGTCCTTCGGTTAATTCGGTTGGTCTCACTTTTACTTCTGCCATGATGTTTTCCCTCCTATATATTTAGCTTCGAAATTAAGCTTCTACCGCTACGTGATGGACTTTTTTGTTCGGGGAGTATATATCCATGATGTTCCAGTGTCCCGCTGTTGGAGTTGGGATGTTCTGCATTTGAACGTCAATCACACAAGGCTTGTTGGAAGCGATCGCTTGCTCTAATGCGGTTTTAAACTCTTCCGCGGATTGGATCTTCACCCCTTCAATCCCGTATGCTCTTGCTATCGCAGCATAATCTGGGGAATAAGGGGCTCCATCGCGTTGGAATAGCGTTCCTAAGGTTGTGCCATAGTGTGCTTTTTGCAGACCGGCAATGGTTCCGAAGGCATAGTTATTCATAATGACCCAGATTACCGGTATGTTTTCTTCGGCTGCTGTTGCCAAGACAGCAGGGTTTTGTCCAAAACCGCCGTCACCGACTAAGGAAATCACCACTCGGTTCGGTTGTGCAATTTTCGCTCCTAAAGCCGCTGGCGCTCCGAAGCCCATCGTAGCCAAACCGCCTGGGGTTAGAACCGTACCTGGCTCATACACTGGGAATTGCTGTCCCACTCCATTTTTGTTCCAGCCGACATCCGTCGTAATGAAGGCATCCTTCGGCAAGACGTCACGCACATCCTTCAAGATCCGCTGCGGCGTCATCGGGAACGCATTGGAATTGGCGTGCTCTTGATTGCTTGCTAAGAACTGTTCACGGTTAGCGGCAATTTTTTGCATCAATGCTTCGTTTTGTCTTCCGTTTGGAAGAAGTTCCTTCACTACGCGATTGATAACGATTAAAGCTTGCTTGAGGTCCGCTACAACCCCAATTTCCGCCGGATAGTTGCGTCCGATTTCGTTTGGATCGATATCGATATGAATCAGCTTGGTTTTCGGAATATCAAAGGTATATTCATCTTCCCAAGAGCTGGCATCCGCTTCCGCAAAGCGTGTACCCAGCGCCAAGATAAGATCCGCATTGCGGGTCGTATCATTGATGAACTTCGTCCCCCAGAAACCCGTCATTCCCAAAGCAAAAGGATGATCGTCGGAAATCGCGCCTTTCCCCATCAAGCTATACGCCACAGGAATGCTTAAGTGATCCGCTAATTCCTTGAGTTCTGTCGCTGCATCGGCCAGCATGATTCCTCCGCCTACATACATCACCGGATCTTTCGCTTGAAGCAGCTTTTCAACGATCTTCGTTGCTGTTTCATTATCGATGGAAGGCTTGTGTAATTTACGCGTATGTTTTTTTACTTTTTCAAATAACTCTGTATCAATTTCCATAGAAAAGATATCCATTGGCACAGAGACAAGAACTGGTCCCGGTCTTCCGCTTTCAGCCAATTGGAAGGCTTTCTCTAAAATTTGAGGGAAGAGGTCCGGACGATCTACACGCCAAGCGCGCTTCACAAACGGGCGGTAAATTTCATATTGGGCCGCATCGGCGTGAAGGTTCACTTCTTGGTGCGGATGTTTTCCGTAGTAGTGGCTCGGTACATCTCCAGCAATCACGACCATCGGGATGGAATCTAATGCCGCATTCGCTACACCCGTTGCCGCATTGGTCAACCCAGGGCCTAAATGGCTCAAAACCACAGCGGTTTCTTTTTTCGCTCTTGCATATCCATCGGCAATGTGCGCCGCAATTTGTTCATGTCGAGTGTTGACAAACTTGATGCTGCTGCCTTCTAATGCAGTTAACACCGCGATGTTGGTATGTCCACAAAGACCAAAGAGATGTTCCACTCCACGATCTTCTAAATATCTAACGAGTTGATGAGAAAT
>NZ_JBEGDL010000102.1:0-2132 GCF_040813775.1 Ammoniphilus soli | reverse complement strand
TGGTTTATGAAGCTGCCCTTCATTTTGGTTATAACCCTCAAGAAGAAGTTGTCATCGCACTACAGCATATGGCTTTAAGTCATCATGGGAAATTAGAATATGCCTCTCCTGTGCTACCCCAGTTACCGGAAGCAGTAGCCTTGTCTCAAATCGACTTAATGGATACGAAATTACAAGCCGTTGAAGACGGATTAAACCATTCTAAAGAGGATTGTGTAACGGGGATACGAGCGATAGATGGAGGAACGGTCTATCGTTTAAAAGTGGAGTGAAGTTAAAATTCCCCTTCAAGATGCTTAAATCTTGCATAAACAAGGATACCGGAGATAAGACCACTAACAACAAAACGCGGAAAACATACAAACCAACGAACAAGACGGGTTCCTGTGGGGCTTCTTCTTTTAAATAATACATAATTTGTTCGATAAGAAGGACTTATTGGACAAATGTAGAAGTAAATAAATATATCTTTATAAATTCATAGTGGGGCTTAATTATTATATTTTCGGAAAGCATCCCCTAAGTTTGTTCATTCGGTTACTTCTTATCCAAGATAATGATGTTGAGGTGTAAGGAAAATGTATTACTGCTTAAATTGTAACGAATACCATGCTAAATCCACTGCAAAAATGTTATTAAAAACGGGTTTTCGTACAGAAAGTGATACGAAAGAGAAATTTCCATTAGGTTTTTGTGATAAAAACAAGCCACCTAAAAAAGCTGATAGTTAAATTATTTGCTATCGGCTTTTTTACTCCCTTCACGACTTCTACCGAAATATCTAAAGCTAGTCTTACCTTCCCTTTCCTCCATAAATTCTAACCAAATACTATACCAAGCAGTTGACAATATAACAATAAGTCCGAATCGGTCTATTTCATCTCATGTATGTTCTTGCCACGCAAAAGTCATGCCAATATTTCTGGTGAAAACTCGATACTTACTAAGCTAACGGGCAGTATAGCGAAAGAAACTGCCTTCAATTTTTATAGATTTACAATTTTGTCATTGATTCTAAATTGATTGGGTAAATTAACCACAAATGTATTAAACGTTTAAAACATGAAAGGAGAAATTATGAAAGTTCATGCTCGAATGGTAATTGAAGCCGATCCTGAAGTGAAACAAATGATGGATCTCATGAAGCGAAAAACAGGAAAGTCAATGAAACAAATTGTAGAGGATTTGATTCGAAAAGAGTATCAACGAATGGAGAATGACCATTCAGAATGTATTCCGATGTGATTAAAACCCCTATTCAAGAACACTTGATAAATGAAACTAATATTCCTGCATACAGGGGAAGTCATGAATATTTGGAAAACTCATGACGAAGAGAGGTTGGCTAAAATCTCCGCCATACTACTATGCACCCGGAGTGCATATTCAACAGCAATAAGAATAGTTAAAGGAGAAATAAATTCATGACATTAGAAGAAGCAACCCAAAAAGTAGACAAAGCTTATGACCTAATGGTTCAAGCAGGTCGTTTAATGACAGACGCAGTAATGAACGGTTTTTTATTTACATGGCAATGGTGGATTGGGGTTAGTTTAGCCATTATTCCTTGGATATTTTGGTTTTTCTTTAGGAAAAAAGAAAGTTCAGATCGTTTACTGTATGCAGGATTTTTAGTTATGCTTTTGGCTTCTGTAATGGATCTTTTAGGCACTTCCACAGGGAGATGGACGTATCCAATTAAGATTATACCCTCTACTGCCATTTTTCTTCCTTTTCAATTTACGATAATTCCCGTTTCTACCATGTTTCTTCTGCAAATCAAACCAAATGTAAACCCGTTCATAAAAGCTGTTGTTTTTGCGGGGTTAGGTGCATATATTGGAATGCCATTATTGGCAATGTATGATTTTTATAATCCAAAAAACTGGGCGTACACCTATTCATTCTTGATATTGATCGGTATATACTTGGCTGCACATTGGTTCAGTCGGATGAATCAATTTGAAAAAATACAAGTAGACAACCCTGGAAAAGTTGATCATGGACATTTATTCTTCTTACGAAGAAAAGAAAAAATCCGATAAATTCCTTAGGTATTGATACCGAGGGACGGGATTCGATAGTGAAATAAATAAAACCCAATCTTCTTGAATTAGACCAAGAGATTGGGT
>NZ_JBEGDL010000101.1:0-2145 GCF_040813775.1 Ammoniphilus soli | reverse complement strand
AGACATAAGGGCGGAGATTTTTTTAAAGCTAAAAATAAAAAGTAAGAAATCATTCACCAGACCCTTAACAGATTAAGGGTCTTTGTTATGCTATCGGGATTCGATACTTAAATTAGAACGAAGAAAACTAATGGCTGCTACTCGATGGCAGCCTATTGTGCTATTGGGCAGGATTAGTAAATAGCAAGTAGTATTATTAACTATAGGGGATTACTCATAGAAAGGGGCTGATCGCAATGATGAACATCAAACGATTAGATCATTTGGTTCTCACTGTAAAAAATATTAATCAAACATGTGATTTTTATAACCGAGTATTAGGAATGGAAGTTATAACTTTTGGAGAGGGGAGAAAGGCACTACACTTTGGACAGCAGAAAATAAATCTACATGAAGTAGGTAAAGAGTTCGACCCAAAAGCAAAAACACCCGTGTCTGGCAGTGCTGATCTATGTTTTATAACCGATGTCCAAATGTCAGATGTGATTCAGCACTTAGGTGATTGTGGAATACCTATTGAAGAAGGACCTGTAAAAAGAACAGGAGCATTAGCTCCGATAACATCTATCTATATAAGAGATCCTGATGGTAATCTAATAGAAATTTCTAATTATTAATTAAGATTCTAATTCACTTTTTACTAAACTAAAGGGATTCCATAGTTCAATAACGGTTGCTTGCGATGGCAGCCCTTTTTTCGTTACTCAACTATTGGTCAGGATAGTGGAATCTAAAGGTAATCCAGTCCTTAGCAGGAAAGTTTTTAACAAAACGGAAAATTCCTTATCTTAAGGCTGAAATCGTAGTAATCTTACATTAACTAAATGGAGGCAAAGGATGGGAACAATAAAATGAAAATTAGGACGGAAAGATTAAGTGACTATGATGAAGTATTTAAATTGAATTATTTAGCTTTTCGAAATAGGGAGGATGAATCTAGGCTTGTTGAAAGGATTAGATCATCTGAAGCATTTATCCCTGAATTGTCGCTTGTAGCAGAAGAAAACGACCAAATAGTCGGTCATGCTTTATTTAGCAAAGCAGAAATTATTGAAGATGAAAATCGTCATGAGGTTATAGTCCTTGCTCCTATAGCAGTAATGCCTTCTAATCAGAAAAAGGGGATTGGTGGTAAACTAATTCAAGAGGGTTTAAAAAGATGTGAAGCATTAAGTTATGATTTTGTGTTTTTAATAGGACATCCAACTTATTATCCGAAATTCGGATTTAAACCAGCGAGAGAATATGAATTTGACCTGAAGCAATTTAACGTTCCTGATAACGTCTTTATGATCTTTGAATTACCAGAGGGAAAGATGAAAAGAATCAAAGGTGAGTTGAGGTATCCGAAGTTATTCTTTCAGTAACTATATTGATACACTTGTTCCGCTAAACGGAGATCGATAATGCATGACGGTACTACGGTATCCGTCTTTTTGTTTATTTCCGATATCGGGCAGTTAAGTAGAGTAAGTCAGGGAAGAATATCATTGGGGTGATATCATGAAAAAGTTACTAATCATAACATTGGTTTTGTCGATTTTATTTTCCACGGTACACGTTTTTGCTCAGATTTCAGAAGAAGAAGATACTGACCTCGCTTCATTACAGCGACAAGTAAAACTTTTAAGTAAACAAGTTCAACGATTGGAGGAGGCAATTTCACCAAAAACTCCTCAAGAAGTTGCTTTTCGTTGGGCGGAAGGTATTATGACGAGAAATGGAGCTTTAGAATTCGCTCTATTATCAAACGAATTGCGGGAGAAAGTTAGAAATGATTATGAAATGTGGGAATGGAGTTTCCCGCCTGGTTCTAGTCCTCGTCCGCTCGATTTTGAAGTTCGTAAGGAAATAAGAAATCCAGATGGTAGTTGGCAGTTTGAAATTTTATATTATATTGGGTCTTCGACTGGCATTACTCATACAGGCACAGAAACAATTACCGTTTCACAGTATGATGGACGATGGTGTTTATCGAACTCTGATCGATTTACATAATGAAGAGGACTCACCAAAAAATTGCTGCACTAACGGAGATCGATACTAACACATCGAGGGCTGCTTCCACAGTCCTCTTTTTTCTGAACGATCGGGCAGCATTCCTGTAATGAAGAAAAATGAGGTTTGAACATAAAAAAGCCTCTT
>NZ_JBEGDL010000100.1:0-2299 GCF_040813775.1 Ammoniphilus soli | reverse complement strand
ATTCATCCCGGCGATGGACAATCGTTACTTTGGAAGCAAAGCGAGTGAGGAATAGGGCTTCTTCTACAGCCGAATCCCCGCCTCCAATAACCACCAATTCAAGATCCTGGAAAAAGGCGCCATCACAAACCGCACAATAGGAAACCCCTCGTCCGGCAAACTCGATTTCTCCTGGTACGCCTAGCTTTCTTGGAAGGGCGCCTGTCGTGATGATGACGGACTTGGCCAGATAATCCTGTCCATCGATCACAACGGTTTTATAAGGATGGCCATCCTTGATGTCGCTAATTTTTCCGCGCAGATGCTCCGCGTTAAATTTGATCGCATGATCGTACATCAGCTTGGACAACTCCGGCCCTAAGATGGTGCTGAATCCCGGATAGTTTTCAATCTCTTCCGTGTTCATCATCTGCCCGCCAGGACTTCCCTTTTCCACCATCAGCGTACTCATATTCGCACGTGCCGTATAGACCGCTGTCGTCAATCCGGCCGGACCTGCCCCCGCAATAATGACATCGTAAATTTTTTGTTCGCTCACTTAATGACCCCTCCCCTAATCTGATATGGGATCAAGGGGGCGGGCATCCGACCCCTTGATTGATTTTATATTTATAGGCATCTAGCCCGAGCTGTTTTCATCATTTCGCATATGCCGTCCTTATCAAGAGAAAGCTCCATAATACCAATTTGCTCCTGGTAAATCTCTTCTGGAACAATCGCTTTGATTTCGTCTTCCAGCACATGATAAACTTGCAAGCCTAAAGCCACACCGGCTAAAGGTCCGGCATAGGTTGGGTCACCCATCGTCACGGTTTCAGCGTAGATATCTGCACTATCCGCATCAGGAGATCCCAGGATCACCATCACGTTATCTTTTCCGAATTGCTCTACAGCTTTAATTAAAGAACCTTGAACCTCAAGGTCCATAGCGCCTGCCGCCGTTCAAACAAAGCACTGGGTATCCATGAAGATGACTTCTCCGCCGCTCGCTTTCACGCACTCGGCAATCGCAGGAGCCGGAACCCCGTCTCTTTCTCCAACGATAATGATCTTTTTATCTTTTAACATGCTGATCTCTCCTTTAATTTCAAGTTTTAGTATTTCACTTCAAAAATCGTCGCTTCTTCAACCCCTGTTTCTAAAGCCTGCAAAGCCACCCCTACGCGATACTTACGCATTTTCCGTTCATCTGCCGGCGATAGGTTAGGATCTCCCAGCGGATGAGGAATGGAAACCGTTGGCACAATCCGGTTGGCTCCCACTGTCTTGGCAATGGATACAAGATTGGCCATTTGTACAATCGTAATGCCTGCTCTTTCAATTTCTTTCACCATCGTTGCACCGCAACGAGTACAAGTCCCTCAGGTGGATGTCATGATGACAGCAGATACGTTGGCATCCCTTAACTGCTGGGCAATTTCGGCTCCCATGCGGCTAGCATCGGCTTGGGTTGTCCCTGTTCCGACCGTTGAGTATACATAGTCGTGGATTTTGCCAACTCTTCCTTCCTTCTCATACTCACGCAGCACATCAAGCGGAACGATGACATTCGGATTTTCATTGGCAAAGGAAGGGTCGAACCCAGCATGGATGGTCTGCCACTCGCCACCCTTTAAAGAATCTTGGCCAGCGATGCTGTATTTGCCCCATTTTGTAGCTGAAGCGGACTGGATGCGATCAGGATTTCCTACCGGGACAATTCCTCCAGAGTTTACAAAAGCAATGGTAGCATCCCTTAAATCAACCGTAGGCGCAATGGCCACTCGGTCCACCTTCGGCATGGGCATTTCCGTTATAAACGCTTCGCCGTTTAACTTTTTCAACAGCATGTTGACGACACGGTCAGCCCCTAATTCATTGGTAAACGCTTCAAAGCGGATACCTCTTGGGAAATACCCTTCCTCACGGGCTGACTTTAGCGGTTCGCCGTTGGCCAGTTTCTTTAGAAACTTAGCAAGAGCTGGTACATCCTTGCGCATCGCCCCCGCACTATCGCCGCCTTCAAATATGTAGAGATCCTTGCGGAACATTTCCACAGCCGGATTTTCTACATGCATGCTAGTTACGACTGGAACCCCAAACTCTTCTTCTACGGCCTTACAGATTTTGGCGCAGGCAAAACCGTAGCGTCCAGCGAGGAATGCAGGTCCTGCAATGAAGAGGTCGAATTCCACCCCCTTCAGGTAGCCGATGATGGTTTCAATCGCGGTCTCTTCATTCGATCCGAAGAAGTTATCTCCGCAGATGATCGTATGCGTAACCTCGATTTCTGGGGCAACGGTGTTTTTGAGAAGCATTC
>NZ_JBEGDL010000099.1:0-2394 GCF_040813775.1 Ammoniphilus soli | reverse complement strand
AATACCTTGGGCCAGCCAGAGAAGCCATTAAGGACAATGTGAAAGGAAAGATGCGGGAGTTCGGCAGTTCTGGTAGAGCGTAACGCAAAAAGAAAAGTGGGAGAAGGAGATTTTGATATGAGTATGAGAATAGCAATAGGCCCTTGCTGCTGGGGGGTTGATGATCCAAAGAATCCCTACCTTCCCGATTGGAAGCTAGTATTAGGAGAAGCGGCACAAGCAGGATATAAAGGGATTGAATTGGGACCTTACGGCTATCTTCCTTTAGACATTCATGCTGTAAAGGAAGAATTAGATAAAAATGATCTGACTATCATTGCAGGAACGATTTTTGATGACTTGGTCAGCGTAGGAAATAGGGATAACCTTCTGAAAATGACCGATGACATTTGTGCACTTATTACCCAATTGCCTCGAGCTCCTAAGGCGGAAAATCAGCATTTTCCAACCCCCTATCTTACGGTGATGGATTTTGGGCATAAAGAGCGCAGCAGGACGGCAGGGCATTATGATAGAGCGCCTAGACTATCAAAAGAGCAATGGAATGGCATGATGGATAATATCAGAGCCATTGCCAATCTGGCTTCGGAATATGGGGTAAGAGCCGTTATTCATCCGCATGCAGGAGGCTATATCGAGTTCGAAGACGAGATAAACCAGGTCCTTGAAGATATCTCCTACGAAACAGCTGGACTTTGTTTAGATACAGGCCATTTGTATTATTCAGGCATGGACCCGGTGCAGTGGATACGCACCCATGCCGATCGATTGGACTATATTCATTTTAAAGATATAGACAAGGAAATCTATGATCAGATGATGTCGATAGAAATAGATTTCTTTGAAGCTTGTGCCAAAGGCGTGATGTGCCCGATTGGCAAAGGAATCATTGATTATGGCAGTATCCATTCCCTTGTAAAGGAAATCAATTATCAAGGCTGGATCACCATCGAACAGGAAAGGGATCCGAGGAATTGCAACAGCAGTCTGCAGGATGTGTCCCAAAGCTTTGAGTACCTAAAAAGTGTAGGTTATTCCATGAACAAGTACAGTGAAGGAGTTGTCAGTCATGATTAATGGAGAAAAACGCTTGGAGAGACCGATTCGCTGGGCCATGATCGGAGGGGGGCGCGGCAGTCAAATCGGATACATCCATCGATCGGCGGCACTGCGAGACAACAGCTTTCAGCTGGTGGCAGGCGCTTTCGATATCAACCCGGAACGAGGCAGAGACTTTGGAGTGAATTTAGGAGTGGATCCGGAAAGATGTTATCCGGATTATGCTACGATGTTTGCAGAAGAAGCCAAACGGGAGGATGGAATTGAAGCCGTATCCATCGCGACGCCAAACGGTACGCATTTTAGCATTAGTAAAGCAGCTTTAGAGGCTGGACTTCACGTGGTGTGCGAGAAACCTTTATGTTTTACAGTAGAAGAAGCAACGATTTTAAGAGATCTAGCAAAAAAGAACAACCGAATCGTAGGGGTTACTTATGGCTACTCCGGACACCAAATGATTCATCAAGCCAGAAAGATGATAGAAAACGGTGAATTAGGCGAAATTCGAATCGTGAATATGCAGTTTGCCCATGGTTTTCATTCAAGTGCCGTAGAAGAGGAGAATCCTTCCACCAAATGGAGAGTGGATCCGAAATTTGCAGGGCCTAGCTATGTATTAGGAGATCTTGGCACCCATCCGCTCTATTTGGCTGAGGCCATGCTGCCCAATATGAAGATTAAAAGTCTCATGTGTGCGAAACAAAGCTTCGTTAAGAGTCGTGCCCCTCTCGAGGATAATGCCTATGTCATCATGAATTACGAAAACGGTGCTGTCGGTACGCTATGGGCCAGTGCGGTGAATGCTGGGTCTATGCATGGGCAAAAAATTAGAGTCATTGGGTCTAAAGCAAGCCTTGAATGGTGGGACGAACAGCCCAATCAATTAAAATTTGAGATTCAAGGCAAGCCCGCACAGGTTTTAGAAAGAGGCATGGATTACCTTTATGAGGAAGCACTTGCTGACGACCGCATAGGAGGCGGGCATCCTGAAGGGTTATTTGAATCATGGTCCAATATTTATTGGAGATTTGCCGTAGCGATGGATGCCGCAAATAGGGATGATATGCAGTTTCTGAAAGATTTTTGGTATCCGGATATTGATGCCGGGTTTGAAGGGGTCAGATGGATTGAAAATTGCGTCAGATCGGCAGACAATGGCGCGGTATGGGTGGAGTATAAATAACATTCTATTCTATGCTTAAAAATTAAACCTAACAGGAGGTATATAAATATGAAAATCGCATTAGATCCATACATGTATAGACACCTTCCCATTCCCCAAATGGTAGAGAAGGCGGCGGAATTGGGATTTGAATATATTGAACTGTCTCCGCG
>NZ_JBEGDL010000098.1:0-2433 GCF_040813775.1 Ammoniphilus soli | reverse complement strand
AAGAGGCTTTTTTATGTTCAAACCTCATTTTTCTTCATTACAGGAATGCTGCCCGTTAACTCAATAACTACCTGATTATCCATCAATAGGCTCTTCCGGCTCAAAGTGGGATAACCAATTTTCGTAATAATCATTGCTGTTTTCTTTCCAGAAAACCACAGCGGGATACTTATGAATTTCCTTCATAAGTTCTTTCGTCGTTGTTTCTCCGAAGTCCCTAATAAAAACTTTTTTATCCAAAGGAAACTCCCATACTTTGAATTTCGCCATTTCCTGGTTAGTATAGCCCACGTTATCTCTTAACCAAAAGACAGCAATGTCTTTACTATGACTTATAACTACTTGAACAAGATGAAATTTGAAATCATCACCTATTGCATATGCTTTAAGTTCTCTGGGTTCTTTCTGTTTTTTCATTTGTACTTAATTCTCCTTACCATTGCGGATCGAGGTCCTCCGATCCTCGACTATCGAATGATTAGTTTAAGAACGATTAGATTAATAAAATGGTTTAATGATTCCGTATAACCCAGCAGCCAAACATAAAAGTCCACCAACCATAAACAAAACTTTAATGAACCAAAAATTAAAAGAGATAGGTAATGGGGTTATATACCTAATATGGTCATACGTTTTATTGTTAAAGAACCGTTCCCTTGTGGCATGGAAGAACATATAAATTGAAAATATTCCAACGATAAAGCAGAAGATACCTGCATAAAAGTCTTTTCCCATTCCGTTAACCTCTATCCACTTTTAATAATTACTTATTCTTTCCTAGCTAATAAGGATTCAATTCTTGTTTAACTAAAACAAAAGAGCTGTCAGATGGCAGCTCTAAACTAATTTCTATTTCTCTTTTTTAAAAAAGAACCCTGTCCCATCTTCCTGCGGAACAAACCCTTCTAAATCTGTTGAGCTTTCTACCATACTTTGTTCTTCTGCTGTTATAACCGTAGTACGGTCTTTTTCATTTTTTTCTCGCATATTTTGTTCCTCTACTGTTACAACTCTATATTGATCTCCATCTTCTTTTGCCAATACTTCCGTGTTTTCAAAGTTTGTCATAAAACCAATTGATAGTGCTAAAACTCCTACAAGACCAATAATAACAGCTGATTTCCTTTTCATAAAAACCTCCGAATAAGTTCTTTTCCAAATTGTTACATCTCATTACTGTAAACATAATACCATGACATCCCTTTATCTGAACAAAAAAGGACTGCCGAACGGATGAACTAAAAATATAGTCTCTTCTTTACTCTTAATTGAGGGCTATTAATTAATCTTGCTTTTGCAATTCCTTTCTTGAATTTTACATTATTTAACCAGTGAATTATTGCTTTGGCGTCAAAGCTTGGACAATATCTTTCACCATTTTCGTAATACCAATATTTTTTATTCTTTGTTTCATCATGAATCCAATTTTCAAAGTCTGTTCTAATACGGTTAATTTTCCTACCTACTTTCGATGAACAGGAGATATATTGAATAATACCATCATCAAAGTCAAACTTAATAATCATGACTTCCAGCTCCCTCATTATGATTTGGGTATGTTTCAATTGTTTTTTTTGTTAGTCCACAGATTCCTTCTCAACTATTCTTCCAAATACCTCAACAACCAAATAAATAGTATAGAGCAACAATAAATCTGCTCCTCAACAAACATTCCCTATTTTTCTTGGACATTCACCACGACATTTCCAAACAATTCTTCTCCGAAATAAACGTCTAATCTCCAGAAACCCGCACTTGGCAACATCATAGATGATGGTGAATGATGATCAGCTCCATTATTCGGTGAAAGGTTTTGTCCTACAATGTCATGTACTATTATTTTTTCTCCAGTATCCTTGCTGACAGCTTGAATTCTTAATGGTTTCGTTAATGTTTCCTTATCTCCCCAAAAGTGCCACATATATTTCTGGGATTCACCTGCAATAAAAGGTCCATATTCTCCAAACCCAAGTTTTCCATTATCACCAATACGAAAAACATTTTCTATCTTTTGTCCATTTTGATTAACAAATTCTTGAACCAATGTCGGACTTTCATCCCAATTTTCTTCTTTTACTGTTCCTGTTTCGGTTGAACAACCTGTTAATGAAAATATCAAGACCAAAAGGAAAATGAAAACAAACAGATTATTTTTCATAATACACCTCCGTAAATGGTTTCTTATAATTGATTAGACGTTTTACTCGCCAAATCGGTTTCATTTTTATTTACAATAAACTTCCAGAGAGCGAACAAACTTGCCTAATCCCTTGTTGAACTATCCTGCCCAATAGCGGAACAAGACATAAAGGCTGCCGAAGCAGCCTAATGGAGCTAACGATCCCCGTTAGTCATCATACAGCGCAAAACCAGCGCTACACCACAGAGAATGAAAATTGGGTTTCAGTGTCCATACTGCTACTACGGCTGGCG
>NZ_JBEGDL010000097.1:0-2471 GCF_040813775.1 Ammoniphilus soli | reverse complement strand
ATCGGTGTTCCTAAAGAGATTAAGAACAATGAAAATCGAGTCGGTATGACACCTGCAGGGGTCACCGCCTTCAAAAACCAAGGTCATGAGGTTTGGATCGAAACAGGGGCTGGGTTAGGCAGTGGATTTACCGATGAAGATTATGCCGCTGCAGGCGCCTTTATCGTCCCTTCTGCCGAGAAAGCTTGGTCGGCCGAGATGGTGATTAAAGTCAAAGAACCCCTTCCGGGGGAATATGGATTTTTCCGTGAAGGGTTAATTTTGTATACGTACCTCCACTTGGCTCCGGAGCCGGAATTGACCCAGGCGCTTGTCGATCGAAAAGTAACCGCCATTGCCTATGAAACTATTCAATTAGCCAACGGCTCCCTTCCCCTCCTCATGCCGATGAGTGAAGTAGCCGGTCGGATGTCTATTCAGATCGGGGCTCAGTTCCTGGAAAAATCCAAAGGCGGAAAAGGGGTCCTGCTGGGTGGCGTACCTGGGGTGGCTCCGGCTGAAGTGGTCATTGTCGGCGGTGGCATCGTCGGCACCAATGCAGCCAAAATGGCACTTGGTCTCGGAGCGAGCGTAACCCTTTTAGATGTCAATCCGGATCGTCTTCGTCAGTTGGATGATCAATTCCAAGGCCGTTTAAAAACCTTGATGTCCAACAGCTACAACATCGCGCAATCCGTGAAGAAAGCCGATTTGCTCGTCGGTGCCGTCCTCATTCCAGGAGCTCGTGCCCCTCGACTCGTCACCGAAGATATGGTCAAAACCATGCAAGCCGGATCCGTCATCGTGGATGTAGCCATTGATCAAGGTGGTTCCATTGAAACCATTGACCGGATTACGACCCACAGTGAACCGACCTATGAGAAACACGGAGTGGTCCACTATGCGGTAGCCAACATGCCGGGAGCGGTAGCCCGTACGTCCACGATTGCCCTGACGAATGTTACGATCCCTTACGGGGTTCAGATTGCCACAAAGGGATATAAGCAAGCGGCCTTGGACAATCCGGCCTTAGCCAAAGGCTTTAACGTCACGAATGGAAAAGTAACCTATAAAGCGGTCGCCCAGGCACACGGCTATGAGTTCCATTCCCTAGACTCAGTCTTATCGGCTACCCCTGTTACCGTGTAGTTCATAAAGCATCTTGTTTCCATACGAAATGCCCTATACCCATTTGAAGGAGGTCAAACCATGAAAGTTGACGTTGAAACGAAAGACCTGGTCCAAAAAGATCAAGCTCATTTATGGCATGCCATGTCCAAATACAATGAAAAAGTCAACCCACTGATCGCTACCAAAGGGGAAGGATCTTGGTTTACCGATACCGAGGGAAATCGTTATTTGGACGGGGTTTCCGGCTTATGGTGCTTAAATCTCGGTCACGGCCGGAGAGAAATCGCGGACGCGGCCTATGAGCAAATGGTTAATCTATCTTATTTTCCCTTGACCTTAAGTCATATCCCAGCCATTGAATTGTCCGCAAAAATCAGCGAACTTCTTCAAGGTTCTTACACCACGTTTTTTTCCAACAGCGGCTCGGAAGCGAACGAAACGGCGTTCAAGATTGCCCGTCAATACCATGCCCAAAACGGGAACCCTGGCAAGTTTAAATTTATCTCCCGTTACCGAGCCTATCACGGGTCAACCATGGGGGCGATGAGTGCCACTGCCCAAGCCAACCGAAGAGTGAAATATGACCCTTCTGCTCCTGGATTCCTGCATGTTCCACCGCCTTACAGCTACCGTTCCTCTTTTGGCGAGCAGGGGAACTGCGATCAGTTGGCGGCAGACCTGATGGATCAAATCATTCAATGGGAAGGCCCGGATACGGTAGCCGCTGTTATTATGGAACCGTTCATTTCCGGTGGTGGCGTCATTATCCCCTCCCCTCAATACTTACAGCGGGTCGCGGAGATTTGTAAGAAACACGATGTCCTTTTAATCATCGATGAAGTCGTTTCCGGTTTTGGCCGTACCGGCAAGATGTTCGGATTCATGCACTCCGAAGGCGTTCAGCCGGACATCATTACCATGGCCAAAGGATTAACAAGCGGGTATCTGCCCCTTGGAGCAACCGCGGTGAGCTCCAAAATTTACGAAAAGTTTAAGGAAAATGGTAAGCTCAACCACCTAAGACATATCTCTACCTATGGTGGGCATCCAGCTTCGTGTGCGGTTGCGCTGAAGAATATTGAAATCATTGAACGGGAAGAAATCGTGGATCGCGTGGCCCAATTAGGGGAATCGATTCTCGGTGAATTCCATAACTTGATCGCCTTGGATAAAGTCGGGGAAGTCCGTGGAAAAGGATTCCTCTACGGCATCGAATTAGTCGAGGATAAACAATCCAAAACACCGGTATCTGAAGAATTCATGGGCAGCGTGATTGCCGGATGCAAAAAGAAAGGGTTGATCATTGGTCGCAATGGGGATACCGTTCCGGGTTTCAACAATGTATTAATCATTGCTCCTCC
>NZ_JBEGDL010000096.1:0-2521 GCF_040813775.1 Ammoniphilus soli | reverse complement strand
AAGGCAGGAACTGAAGATGAATAACTTAACGTTTGACTCAAATAAATCACTCGATTTTATCGCCATGGGGCGCTTGTGCATCGACTTGAATGCCAATGAAATCAATCGTCCTATGGAACAAACGATCACGTTCACCAAGTACGTAGGGGGCTCTCCCGCGAACATCGCTATCGGTTTGTCCCGGTTGGGCATGAAGACAGGGTTCATTGGCCGTGTGGCTAATGATCAAATGGGTCGTTTCATTGTCGATTATCTCAACCATAATCAGATTGATACCAACGGTGTGGTTACCGATCTATCGGGCAGTGTGACAGGGCTTGCTTTCACGGAAATCAAAAGCCCAACCGATTGCAGCATCTTAATGTATCGTGACAACGCAGCGGATTTGAAGCTGGAGCCCCGGGATGTCGGCGAAGAATATATCAAAAATGCAAAAGCACTGTTGATCTCCGGCACGGCTTTAGCGAAAAGCCCATCAAGAGAAGCGGTATTCTTAGCTCTTGATTATGCGCGAAAGCACGGAACCGTCGTCTTCTTTGATATTGACTATCGACCGTACACCTGGACTTCTCCGGAAGAGACCGCCGTGTACTATAACTTGGCTGCTGAAAAGTGCGATGTCATTATCGGCACGAGAGAAGAATTCGATATGATGGAATGCTTCGAGCATAATCCCGATAAGGACGACTACTACACAGCGAAAAAATGGTTCGATTATCATGCGAAGATCGTCGTCATCAAGCATGGAAAGGATGGATCCATTGCCTACACGAAAGAAGGCGAAAGCTTTAAGGGAACCACCTTTCCAGCCAATGTGATTAAGACGTTTGGTGCAGGAGATTCCTATGCAGCGGGCTTTATCCACGGCTTGATGAAAGGGTGGGAGATCCCGAAAGCCATGGAATATGGGGCAGCTGCCGCATCCATCGTGATTTCCAGCCACAGCTGCTCCGATGCGATGCCAACGGCCGATCAAGTGGACCAATATATCGAAACCTGCAAAAACGGGCTATTCGTAGCGAAATAAGTAAGACCAATACACATCGAGAGGGGAAACACAATGACTACAACAACAACCGTCCAAACCTTGAAAAATTTCGTCGGAGGCCAATGGATCGAAGCGACTTCCGGCAAGACCGATATCGTTCCTAATCCAGCTACAGGGGAATTGTTGGCACATGTGCCGATTTCCAGCCGGGAAGATGTGGCCCATGCGGTTAAAGTAGCGAAAGAAGCGTTTAAAACATGGGGCAAGACGGCCGTTCCTCGCCGTGCCCGCATCCTCTTCAAGTATCAGCAATTGCTGGTCGAAAACTGGGAAGAGCTTGCTCGTCTTGTTACCTTAGAAAACGGAAAAAGCTACGGCGAAGCCTACGGAGAAGTTCAGCGCGGAATCGAGTGCGTCGAATTTGCCGCAGGTGCTCCATCCTTAATGATGGGGAAGCAGCTTCCCGATATCGCGACTAACGTGGAATCCGGCATGTATCGCTATCCGATTGGCGTCATTGGAGGAATCACTCCGTTCAACTTCCCGATGATGGTTCCTTGCTGGATGTTCCCGCTTGCAATCGCTTGCGGAAATACGTTCGTGCTGAAGCCATCCGAGCGTACGCCATTGCTGGCCAACCGTTTGGCTGAATTATTCCAAGAAGCCGGTCTTCCAGATGGCGTGTTGAATATCGTTCACGGAGCACATGATGTGGTGAACGAATTACTAGAAAACAAAGATGTAAAAGGAATTTCTTTTGTCGGATCCCAGCCTGTTGCAGAATACGTATACCGCACAGGCACATCCTTCGGCAAGCGGGTTCAAGCTTTGGCCGGAGCGAAAAACCATTCGATCGTCATGCCTGATGCCAATTTAGATCTGGCAACGAAAGAAATCATCAGTGCGGCTTACGGTTCCGCTGGGGAAAGATGTATGGCTGCAGCAGTCGTCGTAGCTGTTGGAGATGTAGCAGATAAACTCATTGATAGATTAGTAGAGGCTGCCAATCAGATTAAGATTGGCAACGGCATGGAAGAAGGCGTATTCCTTGGGCCCGTCATCCGTGATTCTCATAAAGCGAAAACGATCCAGTATATTGAATCGGGAGTAAATGAAGGAGCGACCTTGATTCGCGACGGACGCAAGGATGAAGCTGCGAATGGAGAGGGTTATTTTGTCGGACCGACTCTATTTGATAACGTGACTACCGATATGACCATTTGGAAAGAAGAAATCTTTGCTCCGGTACTGTCTGTGATTCGCGTGGAAACGTTAGATGATGCCATTGCTTTGACCAATGAATCCGAATTTGCCAATGGCGCATGCCTGTACACGCAAGATGGAAGCAATGTACGCAAGTTCCGTGAAGAAATTGAAGCAGGGATGCTAGGAATCAACTTGGGTGTTCCCGCTCCGATGGCCTTCTTCCCCTTCTCCGGATGGAAGAATTCCTTCTATGGTGACTTACATGCCAATGGTCCGGATGGAGTAGAGTTCTATACGAGAAAGAAAATGCTGACCGCTCGCTGGTAA
>NZ_JBEGDL010000095.1:0-2571 GCF_040813775.1 Ammoniphilus soli | reverse complement strand
TACAAAATCTGGTTTCATCGAACCATACTTAAACACCAAATAATTTGCTCATACTGTATTGTTACCATTCGATTCGTTTTCCATCTCTGAAGGATCCTCCGTTAGGTCCTTCAGGTCCAATCGTCGCTAACCAAAGGATAGATTCGGCTGCTTGAACAGGGGTTCTTGGAGCAGATGGTCCACCCATATCGGAGCTCACCCATCCCGGATCGACTGCATTTATCTTGATATCACCATGGATTTCTGCAGCTAGCAATCGTGTCAATCCATTTAGGGCAAATTTAGACAACTTATAAGCTCCTACTCCTGGATGTGACATCTCGCTCATCGCCCCATATTCTGAGGAAACATTAAGAATTCTCCCATAGCCTTGTTTCTCCATGAGGGGAATAAAGGAACGAATCACATGGTAAACTCCAAAGAAATTGGTTGCCATTGTTTTCTGCAGAATGGAAGGGTCCATAGCCACTAACTTTTTATTCTCATCCAGATACACGCCAGCATTATTAATCAATACGTCTAATCTTCCATAACGCTCATTTACTGTAGTCGAAGCTTGACGGATGCTTTCATGATTATCTACATCTATCGATACAAACGAAACGTCCAGATTTGACTCCCTAAGTTTTTGTATCGCTTTATGACCCTTCTCTGGATCCCGACTTGCCAATATCACCTTAAAACCTTTCAAAGCTAATTGTTTGACCAACTCATATCCAATTCCTCTATTTCCGCCAGTGACAAGTGCAACTTTTATATCCTTTGACATTTTAATTCCTCCATTTTTCGGCTAATAGTTTTGAGCAGAGGAGATTTTTCCAATTAAAACCTGTATAAAATACTGAGAAGAAATTAAAAGGCTGTCAAGGTCTTCTCGACAGCCTAAGTTTTAGAAAATGAATAGCTCTTAGTTTTATCTTATCTTGTAATTATTACCAAGGTTGACGTGTTGGTCCAATTGTAAACTCATTAATGTTCGTATCTTCTGGCTGATCAATCGCGAATGCCACAACATTGGCAACTCGATCAGGTGTAATACCATATTGTTCGTACAACGCAGTCATACCTTCTGAAATATTCTTATCAGTAATCGTATCCAACAATTCCGTGTTGATCGCTGCTGGATAAATAGTTGCTGTGCGGATGTTCGTACCTTCTTGGGCAGATTCCATACGCAAAACTTCCATTAAATCACGAACAGCCCACTTTGTTGCGCCATAAACCGCACCGCCTGGGTAAGCTTTAAGCCCAGCTACTGATGAAGTAGTGATGATATGTCCAGACTTTTGCGATGTAAATGTTGGCAATACTGCGGCGATACCATTCAATACACCTTTAATATTAACGTCAACCATACTGTTCCACTCGTCAGTTTTTAATTCGGATAGTGGTGAATTAGGCATTATTCCAGCGTTCAAGAAGATTACATCGACACCACCAAAAGTGTCTTTAGCTAGTTGAACAAGCTGCTGACTTTCATCTGGATTAACAACATCTGTGACGCGATAAGCCGCTTGACCACCGTTCGATCTAATTTCTTCAACTAATTTTGCTAAACGCTCTTCACGTCTTGCACCAAGTACAACTTTTGCACCTTTCTCAGCTAACAGCTTAGCTGTGGCTTCCCCAATACCTGAACTTGCGCCTGTAATTACAACCACTTTGTTTTCAATTGTCATTTCGTTTGTTCATCCTTTCATATTAAACAAAAACTACAATTGATGCTTTCTCGACATCTGTAAATAATTTATTATATAAATATAAACAAAACAAGGCATAGAAATCGTTAATTTAATCAGTTTTGTTGTTTACACAACAAAACGATAAAAATTGTTGATTATTTCAAGAAAGCAGGGTGATTTTAACATGACAAAAGTAGATAGAAGGGTAGCAAGAACCCAAGAAGCAATTAAAAAAGCGTTCCTTGAATTAATGTCTGAAAAAAATTTCGATAGCATTACCATTCAGGATATTTCTGACAGGGCAAATATTAACCGCGCAACTGTTTATCTTCATTACTTGGATAAATTTGACCTGTTGGATAAGATCATCGAAGAACATATCTGGAACATGGCTAATCTTTGTGAGTTGGAAGCTGAAATGGATTGGATTGAAGCGACTGTACTCTGCATGGAATATCTTGAAAGTAATTATTTATTTTTTTCGACGATGTTGGCGAGTGAAGGAGCTCCGTATTTTCGTAGCCGGTTTGTTCAACATAATATCGAAGAATTCAAAAAAGACGTAGATGTAACAAAAGGCAAAAATCTCGGTCAAAATAAAGATATAGTTGCCGAATTTGTTGCAAATGCTTACGTAGGTGTAGTGGAATGGTGGCTAAAAAATGGCATGCCTTATCCACCGCAGGAAATGGCAGAAAAAGTGGGGGATTTATTAGACAGGATTATATAGAATTACCGCATAAAAAAACTCTCTTGTTTATTAAGGAATGAGGAGGAAAATGTGTCCTTCCCTCTTTAATAAAAATGTTGTATGTGAAGGGTTGCACTTAAACTAATGGGTGCATTAATCAAGTAGGATTAATGCTTATTTTTGTTGGAGTTATTGTAA
>NZ_JBEGDL010000094.1:0-2620 GCF_040813775.1 Ammoniphilus soli | reverse complement strand
AGGTAACGAATTGGAACTTGTATCCCATTTTTCCTAGTTCCTTTTGGAAGTTAGCAATGGTTTCATCATCCAACTTCTTCTTCCAATTGAAGGATGGTGAGCAGTTGTAAGCCAAAAGTTTACCCGGAAACTTGGCATGGATCGCTTCTGCAAAACGGCGAGCTTCATCAATATTCGGTTCTGATGTTTCACACCAGATCATATCACAGTGAGGAGCATACGCTAATCCACGTGAAATCGCTTGATCTAATCCTGGCTTCGTGTAGTAGAATCCTTCCGATGTTCTTTCACCTGTTAAAAATGGATGATCATACGAATCCGCATCACTGGTAATAAGGTTAGCCGCATTCGCATCGGTACGAGCGATAATAACAGTTGGTACCCCCATGACATCGGCAGCCAATCGAGCGGCAATTAAGTTGCGAACCGCCGTTTGAGTGGGAAGTAATACTTTACCTCCTAAATGCCCACACTTCTTTTCTGAAGACAATTGATCTTCCAGGTGAACCCCACCTGCTCCCGCTTCAATCATCGCTTTGGTTAATTCAAATACGTTCAAAGGTCCACCGAAACCGGCTTCCATATCCGCCACGATTGGAGCAAACCAGTACGTGTCTCCCTTCCCCTCAGCTTGTTGGATCTGGTCAGCACGCTGAAGCGTTTGGTTAATCCGCTTCACCACTTGCGGTACGCTATTAGCCGGATACAAACTTTGGTCAGGGTACATTTGACCAGAAAGGTTGGCGTCGGCTGCTACTTGCCAACCACTCAAGTAGATGGCTTTTAATCCTGCTTTGACCTGTTGCATGGCCTGATTACCTGTAAGAGCCCCTAAAGCGTTGATGTAATCTTCTGTGTTTACGAGATTCCAAAGACGTTCTGCACCCATGCGGGCTAAGGTTTGTTCTACAACCACAGATCCACGAAGCTTTACTACATCGGCACCCGTATAGGTTCTTTTCACACCCTGCCAACGATCAGACTTCCAGCTTTCTTCGATTTCGCGAATTTGTTGTTCTCTAATCATAGTTCATCTCTCCCTATCCATTATTAGTTTATGTTAATTTGTTATCACCAGAGTAATTAAAAAGTTTTTGAAGTATTCCATCTTCGTGTCTACAAAAAACTAGATAATTTTCTACAACCAACCGTGTTATACGATAATAAATATTGATGTATAACACATTAAGTAAAAAAAATTTAATCCTCGATTTCTAGACAGCACTCAATAGCATCTTTGTAACTTTGATGTTCTATGCTACAGGCTCGACATGTGTTTGTCATATCCAGTTCATCCATTTTACGAAATACAACCACATGTTTTTGCTCGGATTCGATCTCAATAGATCCTTGTTCATTGAAGTGGAGTGTTAATATCTCATTATCATACACAAACATAGTTTCTTTCATTTCATCATTAGTTTTTCCTAATCCTCTATGAATGAGAACCCAGCGTTCAATTAAATCTCTTCCTGTCGCTTGCGTGGATTGCATATTTCCCACCTACTCCCTCTCAATCTATTATATTGATGTTATAAAAACATAACATTTACCACAACTGATATATAACAGTTTTTTCGAGAAAAAGTACCTAAAGTTTTTCTATCCCCAACTTTATAATACATAATATTTAAATTGTTATAATAAATAATTGTATTGCGTAAGATCTAATCCAGTCTAGGTTTTTGGTTTTACTTAGTTAGATCCATTGGGTCCTTCAACTTATAAGTCGATAAATTAAACTCTTATTATGACTGTTTATCACCCCTTCCAAATAAATAATAAATTTTTAAATATATACCTATTTGGTATAAACTTTTTAATACTACCACCACTCAGCGTAGGGATACCAATTTCCTGCTTTAATTAACTCTTTTCAAACACTTTTTTCGCTACACCTAAGGCATTTTGAACTCGAGGAAACCCGACTTAGGGGACAAGCTGTAAATTGTTTCAGCACTTCATTATAATCATGATTATTTTATAATCTTGTTTAGATTAAATATACCATAACCTGTTTACTTGTCAATGCCTTTTTAAATTCATATTTTATGCTGATACTATTCACTCCACCCGGAACCAGGAAGAAATCCGTTCCATGTCATCTGAAGAATAGTAACAACTCATAAATCCAATATTTTTATCGGCACTGGGTTTTCAACCCAGTATAACTACATAAATTCTTGGGCTTCTGATTGAGATTCGCAGCAGTAAATCCCCTTCACGAGAAAAATCTCTAATCATAAAGGACGGGAATCAGTTTTCCACATAAAGTGATGATCGGCTGCTTCTTCTTTAATGGGTTCTAACTGAAATTAAGATTCTGCTAGTAATGGTTTAGAGAAAAATCGTTTCTGGAACCAAAAGGATACTCTTACAAGAATTATCATAATGGGTACTTCAACCAACGGTCCGATTACAGCAGCAAAGGCAACACCGGAATGAATCCCAAAAACTCCAATGGCTACGGCAATCGCCAATTCAAAGTTGTTACCGGAAGCAGTAAAGGCCATTGTTGTCGAAATAGGGTAGTTTGCTCCTGCCTTTCTGCCTATCCAAAAAGAAACTATAAACATTACAAAAAAATATATTATTAAAGGAAACGCGATACGAACGACAT
>NZ_JBEGDL010000093.1:0-2722 GCF_040813775.1 Ammoniphilus soli | reverse complement strand
TTCTCCCATCCTATCTATCTCTAAAACTACTTGGCCAATAACGTCTGGCTGGCATGATTCTGCTTTTCTATATCAAACCATGCTTTAATACGCAACATTTCTTCCGTAGTATAATAACAGCTCATGAAGTCCATGTTCTCATCGGCTCGAGGATTTTCTGCCCGATAAAGCTTCATAAACATCTTTGCTTCCTCTTGTGACTCACAACGGTTAATTCCCTTGGTCAAAAAATCCTTAATCGTTACAAGTTTTTCGCCTTTCCAAATCATGATATAACCCTCCCTATATCGATGGTTTGTGAATTTCCATTGAAAGCATTTACAACAATATTTAATAGCAAATTTCATGCCAATCGTTTCTTCCTAATATTCTTAAAGATCTTAACCTTGGCCACTCGAATATTGTAGAAGAATTCTACTTCTTGGTGTAAAATTCTTCTACACTGTTGCAATATTACTCTCTTTTTAACAACAAGTTTGATTCGGTCAAAAATCCCCTTGCTACCTTTGTGACATCTTTGTCCTGTATATCTACTTCATATTGAAGCTCAAGCACTTTCTCTAAAGTAAGGTTATGGAGAATTTTACTTACCAAAGGCACAAGATCATGAATTTCTTGCTTGATAACCGGAGTTATATGAAAGGAAGGAAAAAGCAGCCGATCATCAACAAGTTCCAGCAGGTTGTATTCTTGAATTCGGCTATCTGAAGACCATCCAATCGCCACTTCCGTATGATTTTCATTTAGGGCCTGATAAATCTGGTGCGATTCTACTGAAACTAAATCCTTTTCAGGGATGATTAGCCCATAACCGATTTTAAGGCGATGTACCAGTTCTTTGTTCATCATCAATTCTTTATCTACGGCATATCTGATTTTTATCTTGTTTTGCTGAATTAACTCAGCCAAGTCACTGATCGTCTGAATCTTCCATTGACTAGCCTGAGATGACTTCATAAGTATGACCGGCTTATGCGCAAGTTTGCTTTCTGGCAGCCATACGAATCCTCTGGCCCTATCTTTTTCCATCAACTCTTGATAAGTCGTGACAGAATCGACAACCTCATCATTTTCTTCGGATGATTTCATCGCCAGATAGGTGGATTCCCAATACAAATCAATGACACCCGCTTCCAATGCTGAACGAAGCAGCTCAGAATCAGAAAAAGAGATTTCCTTTACGGTATAGCCTTGGTCCTTAAGTAAAATCCCTGTCATTTTAAGCAATAAGGCTGACAAGGTTCCGTTCTTCGCCCCGATCGTGATGGTTTTCTCAAAAGCAGGAGCAGGATCTTTACTGTTGCCGGGCTGTTGGCTATAGCTCAGCTCCTCCCACGGAAAAAACCAACCAATCAGTGCCAATATAATCATCAACCATTTAAGTGAAACATATTTCATAAAGAGATGCCGAGCTTCTGAAATACTTGAAAAAGTCTTTCATATAATTTCGCTCGTTCTTCCTGTGGCGGGTTTTTTAATAGAAGCTTTACGCAGGAATGCAGTTCGATTTCTAGTCGTTTATCCATGGAATTTGTCTCCTATCCAGTTCCATTATTTTTAACTTTTAATAATGCAAAATTCGTGCCATACTCATAGATTCCTTATATTACTGTATTTCAATAAAAAAAACGTAAATATTCTATCCAGTCCGCTGTAGAATTTTTCTACACCTGTATGCAATTTCAACAAAAAAACTCCGCTCACAAGTCCATATAGACTGCGGCGGAGCTGAATTTACTCGCTGAATGAATTTTCGGCATCACAATGCTGACAAAAAACGATAAGGTTCTCATCATCCCAATCTTCAAGATGGTGATCTTTCCTTTCTCCCACAAACCAATGCATCTCATCTGTTTCATCTTGGAAGGAGATCTTCCATCCCATCAATTCTTGGCAATGAATGCATCGATGTTCTTGTACGAAGTCCATTAAAGAACCCTCCTTTTTAATGATTCTAAAAAAAAATGGGCGCATAGGCGCCTAAAAAAAGTAACTAAGTGGTTGGAGGAAATACGATGCAGGCATAACACAACCTATGATTATATTATAATCACGATTATATAAAATGTCAACATAATTAGGAATTATCTATCCAAATGAAAAAGATCCCAGACAACGGGATCTTTCCTCTACTTCTTTAACAAATCATTTTCTTTCAAGAACTGTCTAGCTACGGCGAATGCATCTTGATGCAGTACCTCAACCTTGTAAGTAAGGTCTATCATCACTTCATTATTTAGCTTTTTTGATATCTGACCCAATAGTTCTGCAATCTCGGGATGGGAGTCCATGGTCTCTTGCCTTATGATGGGGGCAACATGATAGGGTGGAAAAACATCACGGTCATCTTCAAGTGCCGTTAAATGATACTTCTTGATCCGGCTGTCCGCCACCCATCCGACGGCCACTTGAACCCTTGATTCCTTGACAGCTTGAGCCAGCAGATTATTCTCTACCGCAAGGACATTTTCATCTTTGATGGAAAAGCCGTAAACCTCGTTCAGCCTTTTTACCCCATCCTCTCTTCGCAAAAACTCCTCATTGACAGCAAATTTCATAGATTGGAGTTCAATTTCTACATTTTCTTGATTTGTATACCTAGCCAGGTCACTAATCGTTTGGATATTCAAATTTTTCGCGAGGTCCTCTCTCATCAGAATGACCCAGGAGCTATCAAAGTCAGAGCGTGGAAGCCAAATCAAGCCCTTTTTGCCATCCTCCT
>NZ_JBEGDL010000092.1:0-2807 GCF_040813775.1 Ammoniphilus soli | reverse complement strand
TAGATGCTTTCAGCGCTTATCCCTGCCGCACATAGCTACCCAGCTGTGCTCCTGGCGGAACAACTGGTGCACCAGCGGTGCGTCCATCCCGGTCCTCTCGTACTAAGGACAGCTCCTCTCAAATTTCCTGCGCCCGTGACAGATAGGGACCGAACTGTCTCACGACGTTCTGAACCCAGCTCGCGTACCGCTTTAATGGGCGAACAGCCCAACCCTTGGGACCTACTTCAGCCCCAGGATGCGATGAGCCGACATCGAGGTGCCAAACCTCCCCGTCGATGTGGACTCTTGGGGGAGATAAGCCTGTTATCCCCAGGGTAGCTTTTATCCGTTGAGCGATGGCCCTTCCATGCGGAACCACCGGATCACTAAGCCCGACTTTCGTCCCTGCTCGACTTGTAGGTCTCGCAGTCAAGCTCCCTTCTGCCTTTGCACTCTTCGCGCGATTTCCAACCGCGCTGAGGGAACCTTTGGGCGCCTCCGTTACTCTTTAGGAGGCGACCGCCCCAGTCAAACTACCCACCTGACACTGTCCCCCACCCCGATCAGGGGCGTAGGTTAGAACTCCGATATGTTCAGGGTGGTATCCCACCAATGCCTCCACCGAATCTGGCGACCCGGCTTCTCTGGCTCCCACCTATCCTGTACAAAACATACCAAAATCCAATATCAAGCTGTAGTAAAGCTCCATGGGGTCTTTCCGTCTTGTCACGGGTAACCTGCATCTTCACAGGTATTACGATTTCACCGGGTCTCTTGCCGAGACAGCGCCCAAGTCGTTACGCCTTTCGTGCGGGTCGGAACTTACCCGACAAGGAATTTCGCTACCTTAGGACCGTTATAGTTACGGCCGCCGTTTACTGGGGCTTCAATTCAAAGCTTCGCTTGCGCTAACCTCTCCTCTTAACCTTCCAGCACCGGGCAGGCGTCAGCCCCTATACTTCGCCTTGCGGCTTCGCAGAGACCTGTGTTTTTGCTAAACAGTCGCTTGGGCCTTTTCACTGCGGCCCCCTCGTGCTATTCACACTACCGGGGCACCCCTTCTCCCGAAGTTACGGGGTCATTTTGCCGAGTTCCTTAGCAAGAGTTTTCCCGCGCGCCTTAGGATTCTCTCCTCGCCTACCTGTGTCGGTTTGCGGTACGGGCACCTATTTCCTCGCTAGAAGCTTTTCTTGGCAGTGTAGGATCAGGGACTTCGGTACTTAAATTTCCCTCGCCATCACGTCTCAGTCTTATAATGAGCGGATTTGCCTACTCATCAACCTAAACGCTTAGACAGGCACTTCCAATCGCCTGCTCTCCCTACCTTACTGCGTCCCTCCATTGCTCAAACGGAAATGAGGTGGTACAGGAATTTCAACCTGTTGTCCATCGTCTACGCCTTTCGGCCTCGACTTAGGTCCCGACTAACCCTGAGCGGACGAGCCTTCCTCAGGAAACCTTAGGCTTTCGGCGGATCAGATTCTCACTGATCTTTTCGCTACTTACACCGGCATTCTCACTTCCAAGCGCTCCACATGTCCTTCCGGTCATGCTTCAATGCCCTTGGAACGCTCTCCTACCACTGTCAAAGACAGTCCATAGCTTCGGTGGTATGTTTAGCCCCGTTACATTTTCCGCGCAGAGTCACTCGACCAGTGAGCTATTACGCACTCTTTAAATGGTGGCTGCTTCTAAGCCAACATCCTGGTTGTCTGGGCAACTCCACATCGTTTCCCACTTAACATACACTTGGGGACCTTAGCTGATGGTCTGGGCTGTTTCCCTTTTGACTACGGATCTTAGCACTCGCAGTCTGACTCCCGATGGTAAGTCATTGGCATTCGGAGTTTGACTGAGTTCGGTAATCCGGTGAGGACCCCTAGCCCAATCAGTGCTCTACCTCCAAGACTCCTACATCGAGGCTAGCCCTAAAGCTATTTCGGAGAGAACCAGCTATTTCCGAGTTCGATTGGAATTTCTCCGCTACCCACACCTCATCCCCGCACTTTTCAACGTGCGTGGGTTCGGGCCTCCAGTGCGTGTTACCGCACCTTCACCCTGGACATGGGTAGATCACACGGTTTCGGGTCTACGCCTACGTACTCATTCGCCCTATTCAGACTCGCTTTCGCTGCGGCTCCGCCTCTTCGGCTTAACCTTGCACGTAAACGTAACTCGCCGGTTCATTCTACAAAAGGCACGCCGTCACACATTAATAGTGCTCCGACTGTTTGTAGGCACACGGTTTCAGGATCTATTTCACTCCCCTTCCGGGGTGCTTTTCACCTTTCCCTCACGGTACTGGTTCACTATCGGTCACTAGGGAGTATTTAGCCTTGGGAGATGGTCCTCCCAGCTTCAGACGGGGTTTCACGTGTCCCGCCCTACTCAGGATCCGTCTCGGAGGGTCGAGAATTTCAGCTACAGGATTGTTACCTTCTGTGATGGACCTTTCCAGATCTCTTCGCCTATTCTCGACCTTTGTAACTCCGTATGAGACGTCCTACAACCCCGGAAAGCAAGCTTTCCGGTTTGGGCTCTTCCCCGTTCGCTCGCCGCTACTTAGGGAATCACTACTTGTTTTCTTCTCCTCAGGGTACTTAGATGTTTCAGTTCCCCTGGTATACCTTCATCCACCCTATGAATTCAGGTGGTGATACTGCCCCATTACGGACAGTGGGTTCCCCCATTCGGAAATCCTCGGATCAAAGCTTGCTTACAGCTCCCCGAGGCGTATCGCCGTTTACCGCGTCCTTCATCGGCTCCTAGTGCCAAGGCATCCACCGTGCGCCCTTTGTAGCTTAACCAATTTTGGTTATTGCTTT
>NZ_JBEGDL010000091.1:0-3003 GCF_040813775.1 Ammoniphilus soli | reverse complement strand
TAGGTAATAAATCGAGCAGATCCATGAAGGCAGATCCTAAGATCCCGTTAATATGGGTGACCCCTTCAGCCACTAATGTCTCCACAATGGCTTCACTCGGTGTCATTTTTACTTTCGTACCTCTTTTGATTTGAGTTTTCATCTGTTCCATGGTGCTAATCCTCCTTTAATTTAAGTATATGGGCTTCATAATATGGAACGAACGACAGGATGTAAGTACCAGTTATAGCGTGGATTAACATCCTAATATCATAACGTACGTACCAGTTTGGTTGGTGATATAATAATAAATGTTATTCTAAGAATAGTCAATACAACAAATTAAAAAATTACCACAATTCAAATTACAGGATATTTCCTGAATAACCAGATGGAATTTTGATGATCGTACCATGGTTATCAAAGTAGATTAAGTAGAATAGGTCCTAAAATCGATAACGAAATAAACCCTAACACTCCTACCAATACAGCTTTTATTCCGACTTTTTTAAAGTCATCTAAATTAATGCCCAATCCTAGCCCTGCCATGGCCATGGATAGTAAAAACACGCTTAAAGAAATTAACATTTTAGTTACCACGTCGGGAACAAAACCTAGTGTGTTTATTAAGCTACAGGCGAGAAAACCGAAGATAAACCAGGGGATCGGCAAATCCTTGATGCCTTTCTTTGGTTCTACTTTTTCACCCTTTTCTCTAAAGAGGTACCCGAGTATTAACGCGACTGGAATGAGTAAAGCCACTCTTCCAAGTTTAACAAGTATAGCGATATCCCCACTTACAACACCACCTGGAACCGCAGCTGCAATGACATGAGCTAATTCATGCAGGGTCGAACCGACTAACACCCCGTAAAGGTATGGATCTAATCCTAAAATGGGGTAGATAAGGATATAAATGATGGTTCCAATTGTTCCTAAAATGGCGATACAAGCTACTGAAACAGCCGTGTATTCTTTTTTTGCCCCAATTAAGGGAGCAACTGCAACAATCGCTGCGGCTCCGCATACAGCTGTTCCAACAGCTATGAGTGCTGATAAATGTTTATCAATTGAAAACCATTTACCTAAATAAATCATCACTGTTAGCGTGAAGGCGATGACAATAATATCAATGAGAACGACAGAAAAACCAGCTGAAACAATTTGTTCAAGATTTAGGCGAAGTCCCATTAATATAATGCCAGCTCTTAAAAGAATCTTGCTGCTAAATGTAATTCCTGCGGTTGAATCGAGAGGAACATCCATGATTCCTTTCCATCCCATACCTAAAATTATAGAGATAATCATAACCCCCATAATCGAAAAGAAAGGAAAATGGGCAATGTTTCCTGCAAGAGTTGCTAGGATCAGCGTTAGACCTAGACCTTTTAAAAATCCTCTCGATTGGTTTGACAAGAATTTTTTTTGGAGGGGCTTTTTGACGCTTGAATTTATTACTTGTTGATTGTGGTCTAACTTAGGTAACGACAATCGAATCATCTCCGTTTCTGTTAATCATTAGATCCTTCCTTTCTTTTAGTTATGATTGAAATGCCAAATGGAAACGAACAGTGTGACTTAAGCTAATATGCTTGGTTTATGTGTTCACCACATCACAACGTACGTACCAGTTGTTAGGTTAATATTACAAATTATTAAACGAATAGTCAACATATAAATTAAAATCCCATTTTTCAAAAATAATGATTGTTTATATAATAAAATTCTACATTAAAATCTAAGAAAATAAGAGAAATACTGAGATATGCATTTGTTCTTAGAGCAAGTTATAATTAATCTATAGCCAACATATAAGTGAGAAATAATGCGGTATGGTTGAACTCCTACCAAAAGGAAGTAATTTTCATGCGTAATAAATCAAAAATTAATATCATTTCCTTTGAAAAGTTCAAGAAACAGAAAAGAATGAGCGCACTTTTAAAAAGGATTCCATCACCAACTGTCCTTATTATATTTTTTGTTCTCGTAATGGGCTTAATTGCGTTAATTGGATATAAAAGTGAAGCAACTAAACACTATATAGACGAACCTAGAAAGACAGAAGTAGTAGATCCTATAGAATACCCATTCCTCAAGTAATATTAAGAGGGTCTGGAGGTCAAAATAGACATAAAAAACGGCACGCGACTTAACGCGGCCGTGAACACTACAAAACATTAATGTATAGATCCTTAATAGGAGATTAAGGATTATTTTAGCAGTATGCTTGTCTTTCAATCACTTTGCTCTAGGAAGCATCTGTAACTTTCTTTTCGATCTGCATGTTATTCCAATCTTTCGTATTAATCCGATGCTTCACCTTCACCTGGTAATAAACCAATAGAATAACTAACCACCCGATTCCCCCAAATACGGAGATTCTCGTTAACGGGGAGGTGGCAATCGCTACAAAGGCAATGACCAGCATGATTAAACCAATGATGGGTAAAGCTGGCCAAAGCGGCATGGCGTACTGCAGTTCTTGCTTTTGTTTGCGGGCCCGTTGTCTGAAAACCAATTCGCTCACCAAAATCGTTCCCCACGTCCATAGGGAAGCAAAGGCCGAAGCACTGGTGATCCAAACATAGACATTATCCGGTGCCAAGTACGTAATGATAACGCCGAGGGAGATCATGGCCGCCGTCACCCAGACCGCCACATGGGGCACTTTGTTGCGATTCAGTTTCGTAAATTGTGGGGAGTACAGCCCTTTTTCGGCCATACCATAGAGCATCCGGCTGCCCCCATATACCCCCGTGTTGCACGAGGAGAGCGCAGATAGAATAATAATTAAATTGACAAGCCCTGCGGCCACGGGAATGCCGATCTTAGCAAACATCAAAACGTAAGGACTGACATTACTTTCGACGATATAAGTCCATGAGAATGCACTCAGCATGATGAGAATGGACCCAATATAAAAGAAGGAAATCCGAACAGTAACAGAACGGAAAGCTTTACGCATGGTCGTTCCCGGATTATGAGATTCACCCGCTTCGACAGCGAGGGTTTCAATGCCGCTAT
>NZ_JBEGDL010000090.1:0-3318 GCF_040813775.1 Ammoniphilus soli | reverse complement strand
ACGGTGTCATTGTCGTTCCAAGAGAAAAAATCGAAGAAGCGATAGAGAAAGCAGAGAAAAAATTAGGGTATGAGCAACAGCGCATGGATGCCATCGCAGACTTTAGGGAGAAACGCAAGCAAGGAGTGGCGAGCGGAACCATCCAACCTTCATGGTTACGAGAGAAAATGGCTAGCTTTGGATTATAGTTGGGAGGATAAAAAGAGATGAAGTTAGGATTTATAGGGTTTGGAGAAGCTGCTTATGAATTATCTACCGGATTGAAAGGAGAAGGTATGGAACATATTCTCGCCTACGATCCGGTATGGAACCATCCAACTTATGGGGCATTGGTTCAAGAACGAGCTGGTCTAGCACGAGTGGAACTGTTGGAGACACCTGAAGAGGTGTTAGGGCAAGTCAATATCTTATTCGTGGCAGTTCCTGCCAACAAAGCACTTGAAGTAAGCGAGTCTTTAAAGCCTTTTTTGAACAAAGATAGTATTTACGTGGATGTATCCGCTTCCGGTCCTGATATGAAACGAAAGATTCAGAAGAATGTCCAAGAAAAAGGGGTCAGCTTTGTGGATGCCGCCATGATGGGACCGCTGCCGGTGTATAAGCATAAGGTGCCAATCCTTGCGAGCGGGGATGGAACAGATGCCTTGATGACCACGTTGTCGCCTTACGGGATGGAGATCAGTAAGGTGAGCGATAACCCAGGAGATGCTTCAGCGGTGAAGCTCATTCGCAGCATCTACATGAAAGGGGTTGCGGCCTTATTTATTGAACTGTTAGAGGCTGCCCATGAATTTAACGTGGACGAACTGGTGATTGGTTCGATCAGCGAGACCATGAATGGCAGAAGCTTTGAACAGACGATGAACCGTTTGGTCACAGGCACATCCATTCATGCGCTCCGAAGATCCATCGAATTGGAAGGATCGATTGATATGCTGGAATCATCGAAAATCAATTCCCTCATGTCGAAGGCGGCCCGAGACAAACTTCGGCTACTAGCTGAGTGCAATCTGAAGGAACGATTTGAAGGGAAGACTCCGGAGCATTGGCTAGACGTGATTGAAGCCTGTAAACTGGTTAATCACAGGTAAACATAACAATGTCAGACTAAGACTAGATAACCTATCAAAAGGGGTGGGAGAATGGGGACTGCTTTTTTAGCACTGTTGGTATTTATTTCAATTATTATATGCTGGAATGTGGTATTGAAAAGAAATATTGGGGAAGCTATGATTGTTGGCTTTGTCATAACGGCTCTATTCGGAGGGGCACAAGCCCCTCAATTAATGTGGGAGGGATTGGTGTTCGCTGCCACCTACGAGGTCATGTATGCCGCCTTAGCCTTTGTTTTTATGGCCTATTTGATAGATAGAACAGAAATTCTGGCAGGCCTATTGGCTATCCTCAATTCAATTTTCGGACGCATCCCAGGTGGAGCAGCTTACATGGATACGATTGCATCTGCCGTCATGGGTTCGTTGTCAGGGTCAAACTCAGGGAATACCGCGTCAACAGGGTCATTTACGGCTCCATGGATGGTCAAATCCAACTGGAGTAAAGAATTAGCTGCGACGGTGGTCGCTGGAAACGGTGGATTGGGTGCAGCCCTTCCGCCAAGTAGTTCCATGTTTATTATGTTAGGTTTTGCTCCCGTTGCAGCGCTTGTTTCGGAAGGTCAATTGTGGATTGCGATGTTAACAGCTGGCTCGTACCAGGTGCTATATAGAGTCATATTAATCATGTATTTGGTTCGAAAGCACAAAATCAAAACGGTTTCCGCGGAATTTGTTCAACCATTGAGACAATCCTTCCGATTGGGTTGGAAATCCTTACTCATATTTTTAGGGGCGATCATACCCGTGGTCGTGACGCTTGGACCAGTGGGGGAAATGCTTAAGTCCAACCCAAATATTGGGAAAGAAGCGATAGGGGAGATTTCCCTCATCACGTGGATACCGATCTTAATCATAGGTATAAGTCTATTAGTAGGATGGGCAAAGTTGCCAAAGACTTCTGCGGCCTGGTCTCAATTTTTGGAGGATGCCATTCCCCGTTTTTCAGTCATTGGTGCTATTCTTTTATTTGCCTTTGCTCAAAGTCAAGTACTGAGTCAATTAGGTTTGGCTGAGGACTTAAATGCGATGATGGGAGCATTAGCTATCCCTAAATGGTTAATGGTCTTAATGGTTGGGGTTTTAGTCACCTTGGTGGCAGGTCCCTTATCGTCCACAGCGACGTTGACGGCTATTGGGATGGTTGCTTTTAGCGCTCTTGTTTCAGCAGGAGTACACCCTGTAGCGGCTGTAGTTATTATTCTGACATTTGCCTCTACTGAAGGCGCTTCACCGCCTGCGTCAGGCTCTATCTTTATTGCCTCAGGATTAGCGGGAGCACAACCAGAAAAAACGTTTGTTCCATTAGTTAAATATTATGTGATTCCCATTGTGTTCATTGGCTGGCTCATTGGTATGGGTATATTGCCAATGCCATTAAGTTAATTGAAAGGGGTCAGAATATGGAAAAGACACTAGTAGCACTTTTTAAGATTTGTTTTGTATTGTTGTTGCTTAGCGGTTCCTTATTGGTGTTTGGACAACTAGCAGGAGTCGTTCTTCAAAACGGAGAACTCATTATTTATAGTTCGGATATGTTTTCCAAGCCTACTTTCGTATTGAGTGCGATCGCCGGGATGGTTGGCTTTGTGCTGAACTATGTTCCAAGGAAAACACCAATGCAAAGTGATGAGCAAATCGAAAAGGAAGAAATTGAAAAATATAAGAAAACACTAAAAGCGAGTAATGGTTAGTCCGTTATTTTGATGGTTCAAAAAATAAAGCCGATCTCTCATATGAGAGAATCGGCTTTTTGGTTTGCCGTTCATTCAGTTGTCATTTTTCTTATATTCAACAAAAAAACAGTTTACATTCATCCATAACGATGATACTATACATTCAAGGTTGTAATAAATATTTCTCTACTTGTTAAAGGTGTTATAATTACAACAATAAAAAATATTGCTGCCCAAAATATCATTATCAATTTAGTTGATTATGAAACCGCTTGAATTTAGTTTTATCAAAATAATTTTTTGAATGTATATGATGGCGCTTACTACTTGTATTGTTGTGAATTATTAAAAACTGTTGCGTTTTTATTTTCACAAAGATGGAATTAACACACTTCACATTGAAGTGGTGATTCAATATAGAAAAATGGGGTGTTTATTGTGAGTAACTTACCTGCACTTTTACCTGAAGAGATGCTTGAAAGAGCAAAGCGTCTCAACACGACGCTTCTGACCGATGCTTTGGGATGTAC
>NZ_JBEGDL010000089.1:0-3507 GCF_040813775.1 Ammoniphilus soli | reverse complement strand
AAAATGATAGTCCTCCATCTCCAAGCCTAATTCCTCAAAAACTTCAAATAGATTTTCTTTGATTTGATCTTTTATTTTTAGGTCTTTCTCCACTCGAATCTTTGCCAGTAGTCGGCTTACCTCTAGGGCCATTCCTTCTCGAAATAAGCTCATACTGTATCTCTCCTTTTAGGCAAATTCAATCAATAGGTCCTTTACCTCAATGACATCTCCTTCTTTAACATAAATGCGCTTCACCGTAAAATCCATGGGAGCTTGAATGGCGGTTTCCATTTTCATCGCTTCGGTCACGATCAAATGGTCTCCCTTCTGCACTTTATCTCCCTCTTCCACGACGACTTTCAGCACTTTGCCCGGCATGGAGGCACCAATGTGCTTTCGGTTTCCGGATTCTGCCTTAGGTCTTTGCACTGCCGTAACCTCTGCTGAATAATCCCTAATCGACACTTCACGTGGCTGGCCATTCAATTCAAAGTATACGGTTCTCATTCCATTGACATGTACGGGACCGACAGAAACCAACTTGACCACAAGCGTCTTGCCCTGTTCGATCTCAATTTTGTTTTCTTCTCCCTCCCTTAATCCATAGAAGAAAGTAGGAGTCTCGAGGACAGAGAGATTGCTATACGCTAACCTATTTTTCTCCATCTCCAAAAACACCTGCGGATACATGATATAGGAGAGTACGTCATAATGGGAGACTTCACGCTGGATTTTTTCCTGCAGCTCCCGTGCGGTTTGATCCAAATCGATCGGTTCCAGCAATTCTCCTGGTCGGCAGGTTATCGGTTTTCTTTCCTTCAGGACGACTTGCTGCAATGACTCCGGAAAACCCTGATACGGCTGACCGATATAGCCTTGAAAAAAGGAGATCACCGAATCAGGAAAAGACAAGAAAGCCCCTTTTTCATAGATATTCTCTTCATTCAATTCATTTTGGACCATAAACAAAGCCATGTCTCCAACGACCTTGGAAGAAGGAGTCACTTTCACGATATCCCCGAACAAGTGGTTGACGGTGGTGTACATTTTCTTTACTTCTTCCCAACGATGGCCCAAGCCGACCGCGTTGGTCTGCTGCTGCAGATTGCTGTACTGTCCTCCTGGCATTTCATGCTTGTAGATTTCCGCATGACTGCCTTTCATGCCGCTTTCGAATCCAGCGTAATAGGATCGTACATCCTCCCAATAATCATTGAGCTTGTACAAGTTTTCTTGGTTCAGACCGGGATCGCGCTCCCCCTTTTCCAAGGCAGCGGCTAGAGCATTGAGACTAGGCTGGGAGATCTGGCCTGACATGGAGCCAATGGCCAGGTCTACGATATCCACACCCGCTTCAGCCGCTTTGAGAAGCATGGCTACTCCGTTTCCGCTCGTATCATGGGTATGAAGGTGTATGGGGATATGGATCTCTTGTTTTAAAGCCTTGATTAATTCATAAGCGGCATACGGCTTTAAAAGCCCCGCCATGTCCTTGATGGCTAAGATGTGAGCGCCAGCTGCCTGCAGTTCTTTTGCCATGTTGACATAGTACTCCAGATTATACTTCGGGCGATTCGGATCAAAAATATCCCCCGTGTAACAGACCGTTGCTTCCGCAATTTTTCCGCTCTCTCTGACGGCATCGATGGAGACCTTCATCCCTTCTACCCAATTTAAGCTATCGAAAATCCGAAACACATCAATCCCCGCTTCTGCCGAAGTCTTCACGAACTCCCGAATCACATTATCCGGATAGTTCTTATAGCCGACAGCATTGGCCCCTCGAAACAGCATCTGAAAAAGGATATTAGGAATTTTCTCGCGAAGCTGGATCAACCGATCCCAAGGGCATTCATTCAAGAATCGCATGGTCGTATCAAAGGTCGCTCCGCCCCACATTTCCAATGAGAATAGGTTCGGGACAAGCTTGCCCGTCGCTTCCGCTGCTTTCACCAGATCATGAGTCCGTACGCGAGTAGCCAAAAGGGACTGATGGGCATCGCGAAACGTAGTATCCGTAATGAGCAGCTTCTTCTGGCTCCCGATCCATTGGATCAATCCATCGGGTCCCTGCTGGTCAAGAATTTGCTTCGTTCCATCCGGGTAAGGAGACTGGAAGGACGTCTTCGGCAGTCTTGGCTTGGTAAACACAGGCTTCTTTCCTTTCGGCAAACCCGGATATCCATTAACGACAATATTCCCAATATAGGTCAAGAGCTTCGTTCCGCGGTCTTGCTTCTGGGCAAACTGAAATAACTCAGGAGTCGAATCAATAAATGAGGTATTGTAATTCCCGCTTACGAATTGAGGATGCTCCATGACATTCTCTAGGAATGGAATGTTCGTTTTCACACCGCGAATGCGGAATTCCTTCAATGTACGCGACATCTTCGTACTGGCTTCTTCAAAGGTGGCTCCCCAAGAGCAGACCTTTACCAGCATGGAATCGTAATGGGGAGTAATAATCGCCCCTGAATAGCAATTTCCCGCATCAAGGCGAATACCGAACCCTCCGCTGCTGCGATAGGCCAAGATGCGCCCGGTATCCGGCAGAAAACCATTGGTAGGATCCTCTGTGGTAATTCGGCACTGAATGGCATATCCTAATCTTTCCACCTTGTCCTGCGGAGGAATCCGAACTTCCGGTGCAGTCAATGCATAGCCTTCCGCCACGCGGATCTGGGATTTTACGATATCGATCCCTGTTACCATTTCCGTAATCGTATGCTCAACTTGAATGCGAGGATTCACTTCAATGAAGTAAAAATTCCGATCTGGCGTGACCAGGAATTCGACGGTCCCAGCATTAATATAATTCGCTTCCTTCATTAACTTGAGGGCCGACTGGCAAATTTCTTGACGAAACTCCTCATCCAGGGATTGGCTAGGTGCGACTTCCACTACTTTCTGATGACGCCTCTGCACCGAGCAGTCTCTTTCATAAAGATGAACGGCCCCGCCATACCGATCACCGATCACTTGCACCTCGATATGCTTGGGATTCTCGATGTACTTTTCCACATACACGTTTGAGCTGCCAAAAGCCGATTTTGCTTCGGAGCGGGCTCGATTAAATGCTTCGTCCAATTCATCCTGGTGACGGACAATGCGCATTCCTCGCCCCCCACCGCCCATGGCAGCCTTGATAATGATAGGAAATCCGTAGTCTCTAGTGAAGGCAATGGCATCCTCCAAACGATCAATCGGTTCCTCCGTTCCTGGCACAACCGGGATTCCCGAAGCAATAGCTGTTTTCCTTGCCTGGACTTTATCCCCAAAAATATCCAAGTGTTCCGGGTTCGGACCAATGAACACAATCCCTTCTTCACGGCAGCGGCGAGCAAAGTTCGCATTTTCCGATAAAAAACCATAGCCCGGATGAATCGCATCTACTTCATTTCTAACGGCTACGTCGATGATGCTTTCAATATCCAAATAAGCCTCAATCGGCCCTTTCCCCTCTCCGACCAAATAGGCTTCATCTGCTTTAAAGCGGTGCAGACAAACACTATCCTGCTCCGAATA
>NZ_JBEGDL010000088.1:0-3754 GCF_040813775.1 Ammoniphilus soli | reverse complement strand
TATTCGCTGCTGCCCAGCTTCATAAACTTTTTTTCTTCGATGACATGCAACAATTTAGCCTGCATGGACATCGAAGTCTCCCCGATTTCATCGAGAAAAATAGTGCCTCCGTCCGCTAATTCAAATTTCCCCGGCCTGGATTCATTCGCTCCCGTAAACGCTCCTTTGCGAACGCCGAACAGTTCACTTTCCAGGAGCTGTTCCGGGATGGCTGCACAATTGAGAGACACAAAAGGCCTATCCTTGCGGCTGCTTCTTTGATGGATCCATTTCGCCAGTGCTGTTTTTCCCACACCGCTTTCACCGAGAATTAAAATATTGGCATCCGACTCGATGATCTTCTCAAGGAATTGAATGATTTGGTTCATTTTGTCACTCTTATAGACAAGGTCATCATTTCCGCCTGACCTCTTCAGTTCTTCCTTCAGCATTTGATTTTCCAGCTGGAGCTGTTTATTTGCACACGCTTTCAAGACAACTTCTTTTAGAATATTTAACTCAATGGGCTTGTTCATAAAGTCAAAAGCACCCAGTTTCATGGCCGTTACTGCGTTTTCTACATTCCCGTAGGCGGTTAGCATGATGATCGCGATCTGTTCATTTTCTTCCTTGATTTTCTGCAGGACCTCCATACCCGTCATATCGGGCAGCATATAGTCCAAAATGACCGCATCAATCTTCTCCCGTTTAACTGCATCGATCCCCTCTTGCCCAGATAAGGCTTGATGGACTGCAAAACCTTCCTTTTTAAGCTTTTGGGACATAATTTTATTTAAACGCTCTTCATCATCAATAACCAAAACGGAATAGGTCATGCCGCCCACCCTCTCCTGTTTTATATCTGAAAACTTGTAATGATTCTTGTTCCCTGGTTTTCTGCGCTTTCGATCCGAATGTCTCCTCCATGCTCGGCGATAATATCCCTGGCAATCGTAAGCCCTAAACCCGAACCATCCTCTTTCGTGGAAAAGAACGGATTGTACAGCCAGTCTAGGTTCTGAGTGGGTATGCCCATGCCTGAATCTTCAATCTCCACGAACACCCTCTCCTGTTCTTGATAAACGCGAACCGTCAAATCGCCGCCCTCTGGCATGGCATCGACGCTGTTTAGAATCAAGTTCAAATAAACCTGCATCAATTGATCGTATTTTCCTTCCACACAAGCTGAATTTTCTTCAACCTTTTTATCAACATTGACTTTAGATTCCTTTAGCTTGATGCGCAGTAAGTGAAGCACCTCGTCCAAAAGCTTGTCCATTCGAATCGGCTTGACGGTATCTGTGTTTATCTTAGCAAATTTCAGAAAGTCGTTCGTGATGACTTTCATCCGCTTGACCACTTGATGGATATCCTCTGTCAGTTCTTCGATTATTCCTCCGCATTGATGGTCATGGACCTCTTCCTTCAGCAATTCGCTTGCACCGGATAAAATGGCTAATGGATTCTTGATTTCGTGGGCAATCCCCGTCGTAATTTGGCCAATGACAGCAAGCTTCTCCCGCTGCTTGGCATGAGCTTCTAACAGTTTTAGCTGGGAAATATCCTCCAGCATAGCGATGATTCCGATTTCATTATGGTTTTCATCAAAGAATTTGGAACTTTTTACTTTGACGATATGCTTTTGACCTTCCGCATCAATAATGTAGGTTTCGTTTTCTTCCGTTATCTTACCGGATTGAAGATGCTGCAAAGCGACAAAGTCCATTTGCTCCTTTTTTATGGGTACATCCATCATAGGCAACCCGATGATTCGGTCCCGATGAAATCCTGTCAGCCTTTCGAAGGCATGATTCAGATGCGTAATCACTCCCGCGTTATCCATTGTTACAATGGCATAGGGGATGCCTTCTATCACATCGCGCAAGTAGCGTTCCTTTTCTTCCAGCATCCGCTGCTTGTCTAGATTGCTTAATCCCACTGTAACAATCGTCCGCATTAAAACACCAAGTTCATCAGGGGAATGATACTTTTTTAAATTTTGGATCCCGCGAAGAGACTGTTCCTTTGTAAAATCCCTAGCCAGCTTCGTCATTCCGACCATCGGATAGAGCAATTGCCGCATCCCAACCCCGATTAATCCGAGCGAAAAAATCAATATGCCAAAAAAACCAACAGATAGCAGCTTAGAAAGATGATCCACAGACTGAAAGGCAATTTTCTCCGGAACTCCCAAAGCCAGTCCCCATCCATCCCGCATCGAATGATAAGCAATGATTCCCTGCTCTCCCTTATACTTCTCCTTCATGGAACCAGCCGCGTCCATAGATAATTGAATAGCAACCGGATCGTTGGAGTAATCTTTCCCTAGCTCCCCCTCATCGGTTGACGCGATAACCCTCCCGTTCCGATCGATCAAGAAGCTAAAGCCCTGATTCGTAATACTGATGCTCTTCAATACTTCCGATAGATATTCCTGGCTCAATTCAGCGACAAGGATTCCTTTAAACCGCTGATCTTTTGCCAACACAGGTATGGCAATGGAGACGACCGACTGGCCATGAACATTGCGGATCCGGTCAGATACGTGAAAGTTTAGGCTCCAGCGAACATCTTCGAAACCGGGGTAGCGGTACTTGCCCTGACCCATATCAGGGAGAAATGGGGCTTCAAAGTGAATGTTCTGCTCTTCATCCACATAAAAAACAGAGTGTATCATAGAGCTATTTGAAATGGTTTGCTTCGCCCTATTGAACATTTTGCCATGGTCCAGCGACCCATCGCTTTTTGTTTCTGTTATCAGCTGCAGCTGCAAGACAACATCCTGAATCTCCCTATTCAATCTTTTGGCCAATGCATCCGCATGAAGAACGTTTTTCTCAATAATATCTTCTTCTAAAATAGAGTTCGCGTTGTCCACAATCAAATAGTAGATCAGTACGAGCGGTATAATGAAGAGGGTGGAGAAAATCAGTAGATATTTTTTAGTGATACTGGAGGATATCTCCCTCTTGATACTCTTGCCCATTAGCATAAACATATTCTATACCTCATTAGAAATGGAATTAGGCAGCGCTATAGGCAATTTTTCTAATATATTTCATCGTTTTTTCAACGGCTTCTTCCGGCGTATAGGTTCGGCGGTTATTCAGCAAGAGCGTCAGCATGCCCTGCCACATTAAAACAGCCATCTCATTCAGTTCTTCCGCATGCTCTTCCTTGATTAACCCATCTTTCACGCTCTTCTCCAATGCAACCCGGCCTCTTTTGGAAAGATTCGATTCCAATACCATCGGCAGGAATTCCTCGGGCAGCTCAATAATATCCATGGGGAAAATCGTATAATAATTCTGCAGCAATTCTTCTGGCTGAGCCCCTAGATTGGACGAAAAAATGGCGCTATAGATTTTGGGCTCGGCAAAGGAATATTTGCAGAAACACTCCCAAGTCAATAAATATTTCTCAAGAGAATTTTCACCTTTGGCCATATATTCCGGTAAAGCATCCGTATACTTTTTCAAGAAAGTCATTCCTGCAAAGAAAATCAAATGGGACAGTTCCTGAAAGTAATTGTAAATCGTTGCACTATTGTAACCCGCAATATCTGCCACTTTTCGGATCGTGACATGCTCAATCCCTTCTTCTTTCATGATTTGGACCGTTGCGTCAATAAAATACCGCATGATCCGGGTTCTTTGAATTTCCTTTTTATCCAAACGAAACACTCCTCACATCCTGTGACCTAATCAGATTTATCAAATAATCATGTATGGTTTCATTATAAAGTAAAATACCACTGCGATAAATCCTTTTTATT
>NZ_JBEGDL010000087.1:0-4015 GCF_040813775.1 Ammoniphilus soli | reverse complement strand
CGCCAAGCTTTTTAGATAAAGCATAGACGTTGTAATAACGGATACTGTTTTCATCGGGTGGAGTGAAGCACCAAGTTCGATTCGACTTACTTTACAACATTAAATTAGTAATGTATACGAACTGAATAAATATGATATATCTCCCAAAAAGAAATGACCACTATCTCTTAGTGGTTTTATTTGTATGTCCAATTTACACCTTATTGGATGGGGTTGTTACGCTACCGGGAGTTATGTGAATAAATAAAATCTTTTGGTCATATTGTTCAATTGATCACATATTCCCACTAAGCTAAAATAATTTACAAAGACTTATATTATCCGAGGTAGATTGATATTGCAAAATTTCATTGACGAAATAATGAAAATTAACAATGTGGAAAAATTGGTTGAGGAAAAAGAACAGATCAAGGATCAAATAATCCAACATAATTTGCATTGGAAAGATCGTATTTTGTTATATAAAAAAGTTCAATTGATCAATGATTGTATCAAAAGGTTGGATATGAAATCTAATCAAACGTATGATTATTTGTAGGAGAGACCACATGAATCACAATAGAGAAGCAGGTAAAGAAATTATTAAAAAATTAGGGATTAACCCCTATATGCTTTGGCTTTATTTACTGGAATCAATTTCATAATTGAGTTTCCCAAAAAAACTATAGACTTTACCTATTGGGTATTACTTCAAATTTTTAAATTAAGCAACTGCCTTTTTTGAGTTTTCTACCACCTTTCGAATCCGGTCTACTGCTAACTTAGATGCGTTGTAAACAAGAGTGACTAGATCAAAATGGACTTTGGCTCTTTTTCCAGTACGGTAGCGAACATTGTTTAATTGAAAAAACTCTTTCAAATAAGCTATCACTCGTTCTACAGCTGTTCGTTGGTCATACAGGTCCTCCCATTTTTGACTACCACGGGCCGGTGCAGCGTAACGACGTAAATCGCTCTCGATTCGTACTTTATACACTTTTTGGCACAATGAATCATAAGCCAGTGGACAGTTTTTACACTCTTTGGGGCGTACGAATTTTACAGTTTTGTACTTTTTGTCATAGCTGTCATAGCGATAGGAGTGTTCTCGAACGCACGTCGGTGCGAAATTCTTGTCAAATCCGATGACTTCTCCTTCATTTCTCTTGTTATAGGCAATGATGGAGTAAGCTTCCATGCGATGAATTTGTTGGTATATGGGAACATAGTCATACCCGGCATCCATTATGCCGTAGTAAATCGAAAGAGGAAGTTTAGAGATTCCTTTTAGTAAAGGGATGGCAGCTTTTCCGTCGTTTAAGCTTCCAGATGACATCAACGATTCCAAAATGTACTGACTCTTGGTTCCTACGGCAAGATGAGCTTTAAAGCCATACCAAAAAACGTTCTTTCCTTAGCTGTTTTTCTTAATTCCCCAAGCAGGTGCCAGTGGAATTTGATCACGAAGGTCTTCGAACGGAACATCCAATTGGGCAGCAATAGACTTTTCAAACAGCGTTTGCTTTGCTTCCTCTTCTTGTTTTTGCTTGTCGTAGGCTTCTTTTTCAGCTTTCGATTTGCGACCCCGTTTCTTGGGTTCCGGCTTCGGCTTTTTCTCTTCCGCTTTGGCTCGGTCACGTGATTCAAAGTGAGCCGCATCTATCGCCAGGGCTTCGTCAGCAATGAAACCTTCTTGAATGGCTTGAAGAAGAAGCGATTTTTCATGGTCTCAAGTCCTTGGCAGTTCTCCAATTTTTGCACCAAACGAGAGAAGGAGGCCTCCGAGGGCAGAGAGTCCGAGAATAGAAATCCGCAGTCCAAACGAAAGATGAAGTCGTTTTTTAATCGCTTCCGTAAGTCTTTCACTGTCGGAATGCGTTCGATGATCCGGGCGACCAAAGCATAGATCATCGCAGCATAGTTGAGCTCGATGGGGGCTCCAACAATCGTCTTTTTGGAGATCTCTTTGAGCAAAGGTTCGATGTACAAAGTTGAAAAAATGGCTTCGAAACGATGGGTAGGTTCTAAATCATATAAATCTTGTATGTCAAAAAGGATTCCTTGTCGTATAATAGACACAGGGAGTCACCATCCTATCTCTTAAGTTTGGGTCGCGCTTAACTTATTCGAGATTTGGGGAGGTACTCCTTTTTCTATGCTTGAAAACCTTGAGCCACATAGGCTTAGATTTATGAAATTGATTCACTGGAAAGAAATTTTGAAAGCCTCTCCATAAAGGAATTGGAACGCCACTTTGGAAGAAACCAAAGGACAATCCGAGGATGGATCAAGAAACTAAAAGAAAACGGGTATATAAAAGAATCTGCTTAAAAAGAACTGGATAAGTTAGTAAGCTGATTCAAAAGAAGTGATTAGATTAACCCTTTTGGAATGAGCGAAGGGCTTTATTTTAATAGATGATATCGGCTTAGTTATGCTTAGTTATTCAGCTAAACATTCGATAGCGGGGGAACGGGATCGGCATCATAAAACAACATAATGTGCAGGAGGTAAAGTCATGCATAAGGTCACTTTTGAATTACGAACTGAAACAATCTTGCGTATTAAACTTTTAGCAATGTATCATGCTGAACAACAAAAAAAATTAGCAGAAGAACATAATTTTCCTGACCTAGCTCATGTATGGACTGAATCAGAAGTTATAAATTCAGATATCGGAGATGAAATAGCTAAATTAACTGATGAGGGTGTTGATTTTGATAGCTATTTCGAACAGTTAATGGAAAGCGATAAAGAAATGTACAAAATGTGGTATGGGGACCAAGAGACCTAAGAATGTTGAACTAACGGGAGTCGAGAGTTAATTAGAGGGCTGTTAAAGCAATTCTTTTTGGTTCTGTTATCGTTCTGTTATCGGTGACGATAAAGAAAAGAAAACCTAATGATTTATTGAGTTTTCTCGATACACGATGAATCGGCAATCATAACTGGTTCATGAGAACAGAACACATCTACAAAAGAAAACCTGTACAATGGTAGGGCAATAATAGGTGTGCAAAAATCTAACCTTTTACGGTAAAACAAAAAAGACTAGCCGAAGCTAATCCCCTTAGTAACATTTCAAGATTCGATTCATAAGGAACAATTAAAAGCATTACATAAAATGTAAGGATAGGCAAAGGCTAATCCTTTCTAGTTACTTAACTATCGGGCATTATAGTTAAATAACAAAGAGGAAATAGTTCCATTGGACGCTATTTTGCTTTTTGTTTAAAATGAAATAATTTACTAAGAAAAGACCTTCTTTTGAATGTTTTAACCTCGGTTTGTTCGGTTGAAGCTGTTTCCGTTTTTTGTAAATACATAAATATATTTGTTATCAATTTAGATACTAACATGATCGTAATATATCCAAGGAATAAGTGGAGAAAATTGGTTTCTTTATAAAACTTGAAAATCCCAAAAGCGACAAAAGCTGGTTTAACTAAAAAGGAGAAAAACAAAGATAAGCCTGTTAAATATAGGTAATAATTTTTATTCCTGTTTAGAGTCCATTGGTACATCAACATAAAGGATACTGGAACTAATGCAGTGTCCAAGGCAACACTTATAGGCAAAAAAGGAACAACTTTATATTGATAATTCCATAGTCCATGTGTTACCCCAAAGGTGTCAAAATAGTTCAGCCACACATGTATATTGAATCCGAAGAATCCAATGTGAAACGCCTTTTTTCTGTCTAATAAAAAGTACAGAGCGACCAACGGGAATATTAATAAACTTAACATGAACCAAAACTGCCATGTACCTATATGAGAAAAACTCTGCCAATAGTCTGTTGTTAAATTGGAGAGTTTGGTATGCATTTGGTTTATTTGATCCAATTGTTTGGTTTGTTCAGTTACCAAGATGACTCCACCTTCAAAATGTTTTTTTGATTTAGAGTATCCCACTCGTTGATACCCAAGTATTTAAATTATGCCACCAATTGTTGGGATTATTTGTAAGTTATACAAAAAACTACGACTCAACTGGTTGCTAATAATCCAGCCTTTAAACAATGGCATGAGCATAA
>NZ_JBEGDL010000086.1:0-4307 GCF_040813775.1 Ammoniphilus soli | reverse complement strand
TGGCTCATGTGATCCACGAGGATGGATCGGTAAAGGAAGCGGTCGAGTTGTATAATGAACTAGCACGGGAAACTACATTAGTGAAATAGGGGTTTGTTTATATGTCTCACGTAATAGGGTTGGATATAGGAACGAGCGGAATTAAAGCTGGAGCCATGGATCGCCATGGCCGGCTTTCTTTTATAGAGAGAGAAGCTTATCAGCTTTCTTTTCCGCAGTCTGGATGGGTAGAGATAGACCCTGAGGAAATCTGGGAGAAGTCTGCTGGGTTAATTCGCCGAATTGCCAAGCAAATACAAGAACAAGGAGGAAGGGTAGACGGTCTCTCCCTTTCCTGTTTTTGCAATGCATCCATTTTTATAGATCGCTGCGGCACCCTGATTGGTTCAGGAATCATGTACATGGATCAGCGAAGCGTGGAGGAAGTTCAGGCTATGAGGGAAGCCGTTGCTCCGGATGAACATTTTCGCATTACGAAAAATCGGGTGGAGCCCGGCGTTTATTCCGTTTCCACGTTATTGTGGGTCAAAAATCAGCGTCCGGATGTATATTCCCAGACCTATAAATGGGGACACTTATCTTCTTATATTCTCTATAAGCTTACCGGAGAGTTCGTGATGGACTGGACACAGGCTTCTTTTACGGGGCTCTATGATATCATTCATTACGAATGGTCGGCACGGCTCCTGCAGGCCTATGGGATTGAATCTTCCATTTTGCCGGAGGTTGTAGATCCCGTAGAGACTATCGGTTACGTTCGTTCTACTGCCGAATTGGGGTTCGCGGATATCCCGGTTGCCGCGGGAGGGGCGGATACGGCTTGTTCTACCCTTGCTCTTGGCATCGGACCGAACCAATTGTTCGAATCGGTAGGCACCTCGGACGTATTGACGGTATGTTCAGACCAAACCGATCGCTTCGATCCCCGGTTCATGAATCGGTGTCATATTTTAAAGGATCGCTGGCTGTCTCATGGACCCATGTCTACTGCGGGGGCATCAATTCGCTGGTATTATGAAACCTTTTTGCAGGATCAGGGAAGCGTTGATTCGCTTTTGGAAGAACTGCCGGGTTTATCTGAGCCGGGAGCCCATGGTGTCCTTTTTCTTCCTTATATGCTTGGGGAGAGGGCACCGATCTGGGACCATGAGGCAAGAGGGGTGTTTGCCGGCTTGCATCTCGGCACCAACCGGGCGGATATGCTGCAGGCCATCTTTGAAGGGTGTTCTTTTGGACTCCGGCAAATCTATGAAATCATCGAAGAAACCTATCCGTTTGCTTTCTCCCGTTTCACTGCGATCGGAGGCGGAGCAAAGAATCGCCACTGGACGCAAATCAAGGCCAATGTCCTGGGGAAAACCATTGAGGTAAAGGAAGTGGGGGAAACGGCCGTCTTTGGAAGCTGCCTTCTGGCAGGAAAAGCAGCGGGATATTTCACTACCTTGGAGGAAGGGATCCAGGGACTCCAGAATGAAACGCTATTTACGGTTGAACCGGATCCGGAACGCACTCAGCTCTACGATGTCCTGTACCAGGACTTTTTGGCTTTGTATCCGGCTATGAAACCTTTTTTCAAGAGAAGGAGGACACTATGAAACAGAAAGTTTATATCACGCGAAAAATGCCCCAAGAAGTCGTTGAGCGAATCTCGTTATCATGTGAAGTAAGGATGTGGAAGGAAGAAGACGTTCCCGTACCGCGGGAGGTGCTGGAAAAAGAAGTGGCAGAGGCAGATGGCCTATACTGTCTGTTAACCGAAAAGATTGACCGTGAATTATTGGAACGGGCCCCGCGCCTAAGAGTCGTCAGCAATATGGCGGTTGGATATAACAATATCGATGTAGAAGCGGCTACAGAGCGAGGTGTCATGGTCACCAATACGCCGGGGGTGCTGACGGAAACGACCGCTGACTTAACGTTTGCCCTCTTAATGGCCACGGCGCGCCGTTTAGTTGAATCCTCCGATTTTCTCCGGAAAGGGGAGTGGAAGACCTGGTCTCCGATGCTTCTCACGGGTCAGGATGTGTATGGTTCAACTCTTGGGATTATCGGTTTGGGCCAAATCGGGGAAGCTCTTGCGAAGCGGGGAAAAGGCTTTGATATGCGGATCCTATACCACAACCGCAGCCGCAAGCCGCAAGTGGAAGAAAGGCTCGGCATTGAGTATGCGGAGATGGAAACCGTCCTGAAGGAATCGGACTTTCTTTGCATTATGACTCCTTATACGCCTGAAACGCATCATCTCATCGGCAGAAAGGAGCTTTCTTTAATGAAAGAAACGGCTGTTTTGATCAATACGGCACGCGGTGGGATTGTGGACGAGACAGCGTTGCATGAGGCTTTAGCAGAAAAGAAGATCTGGGCGGCCGGTCTGGATGTGTTCGAACAAGAGCCGGTTCCGGTCGATCATCCGCTTTTAGCCCTCCCCGACGTAGTGACGCTGCCCCATATTGGCAGTGCGAGCCTTCAAACGCGTTTGAAAATGGCTGTTTTGGCAGCAGAAAACCTTCTTGATGCACTGAACGGCGATCGTCCAAGACATCTCGTCAATCCGGAAGCATTTATAGGATGATATAAAAGGAATCAAGAGGAAAAACTCCCGTTATTATCGTGTGTTTCACGGAAATAACAGGAGTTTTTTTCTTTTTGCCCGCTTTAGGAGCCCATCAATTCCAGGGGACAGGAGGATTCGAACTTATATTTCGTTTGACAGGATGGGCACTTCGCGTAAATTTCCAAATCGGCTTTTTGTCCTTGATCTACCGTGTGAAACGTACTCGCTACAACCACTTCAGCCTGACCGCCGCACGGGCTTGTTTTTGCAAGGGAAGCGGTCCAGGAAAATTGGGTTTTGCAAATGAAACAGGTGTGCTGTCCCGTAATTTCTTGACTCGCCATGACAACCATCCTCTCTCTTATCGTTCTAGGAAACCCCGGAATATGCGAAGGATCTGCCTGCTTTCCTTAATCGAAACATTAAAATCTCCGGTTACTCGTTGCTTCTCTTGTGCGTTTGAAGTTATCCAGGTAGACCTTCTGATTCGTCAGAACGATCCCCGTAATCAGCAAATCAATGATGGTCAACTGGGCGATGCGAGAAGCTGTAGCATCGGTACGGAATTTCGTTTCTTTGGATGAAGTAAACAGGTTGATGTCCGCTTGCTTGGTCAGTGGAGATTTAGAGTAATTCGTTATGGCGATAATGGTTGTCCCCGCTTCCCTGCATAAGGCGATGGGAGCCAGGATATCTTTATTCGAACCGGAATGGGAGATGGCAATGACCACGTCGTCTTCAGTGAGCATGCTGGAGCCCATGAGCTGCATGTGATTGTCCAAGAAGGTGAGAACCGGGATTCCGATCTTCAAAAATTTATGCTGGGCATCCAAGGCAACCATGGCTGACGCTCCGCTTCCCAAAAACATGATGCGCTTGGCCTTCGTAATGGTGGTGATGGCTTTCTCGAGTTCGGAATCATAAAGGACGTGAAGCGTATCCAAAATGGTAGAGGAAGCGGCTAAAAAAACCTTTTCCTTTATCTGAGCTATTGAGTCATTTTCATTAATATCTTCATGAAGTTGTTTCGTCGGGGTGGTCAAGCTCTGAGCGATATCAATTTTCATGTCCTGATAGCCCTTGTAGCCGATCTTTCGGCATAAGCGGATAATCGAAGAATCGCTCGTCTTTGTTTTTTCCGAAAGCTCCGTGATGGATAAATGGATGATTTCATCGGGACTATTGAGCAGGAAGTCTGCGATTTTTTTTTCTGTTTCCGTAAATGAGTCTTCCGTGGCTTTCAGTCTTGCCAGATAGGCTGGGGTTTGTGTAATCACGGCTTGCACTCCTTTAGTTTCTATATCGTCAATATTACATTTTTTGAAGAAAATTTTCAATAATAAAATCGCTCTCATTATGCTTCGAAGAGTTGGGACGGAAGTGGAAAAAACGCATTATCTCCTTGTTTATTCTATTTTTTATACAGAAAGATGAATTCCTTCAGGTTGCGTTAGAACAAGATGCTTCTCTTTGTTTTATGTTTTAGTAACAACAAACTGAAGAATATATTCTTCGTTAAATTAAATAGTTGAAGAAAATTACCAACCATGTTAGAATGTTCACCAAGGAACAAATTTTCAGATTTAACTTCAGGCAGCTAATTCTAAACCTGATTAAGGAAGATGGGGGACAACAATGAAAGCGGCAATCTTTCATGGACCAGAGAACATTTCATTAGAGGAAGTGCAAACGCCGGAGATTAGTGAAGAAGAAGTTTTAGTGAAGATTTATGTCAGCGCCGTGTGCGGGACGG
>NZ_JBEGDL010000085.1:0-4675 GCF_040813775.1 Ammoniphilus soli | reverse complement strand
TCTAATTTGGTATTGCCAAAAAACAAACTGCAGTGCGGGTTATTTTCAGGATAGCACAATAAACAGTAAAAATGTAAAAACACTCTATGTCTTCGTCTTACTTTAATGAATCCTCTGTACATCTTCTAATAAATCTTCATTTTTTACATCTGCAATACCAATTACTTCATAACAAGCTTGCTCTTTCTTTAATGTTTCTTTAATTTGTTTCATCTCTGTAATACAATTTTTTGAAATAGAAACCTCCGAAACTTTTTTTGGGTGTTTAGTTACCACTAGCTCTTCCTTATTTAGTGTTATCCTAATTACGTCCTTCCTTTTTTTCTCGTCACCATGGACTTCAAACGTTTCGATAACTAATTCCTCATGTTCCAACGGGACAGTTACAGTTTTTTCCTCCTCAACAATTTCTTTATAAAATTTAACCTCTCCTGTTTTGATCCTACTCTTGGTAATCTCCAATTTCTCTTCTTTTAGTTTCAATTTATTTTGAGAAGGGTGACTTGCAAGGTCAGTATGGGTAGATTTAATCACTTGTTTATCTGGGTACTTTATATATGTTCCAATTATTACACCAACAATTACACCAAAAACAGTTCCGACCAGTGCACCTAGAATGAGTTGAATATAGTCCATTGTAAGTATCCTCCCTCCGAGCCAAAATGCCTTTCTAAATTGTTCCAACTACAATTAATAAGCTGTTGAACCTCTATAGAAACCTTCATTTAAATTTGTTATAAAAGAGTATGAAAAAACCTACCTAACCTAAAGCTAAGTAGGGATTTTATTGTCCATTTTTTATTATTATACTTGGTCTATAATGTCAATATCACCTTTAGTTTCCACGTTTACTACTTCCTTATGAACTACATCTTGGACATCTTGTGTATCTTGAATTTCTCGTTTATGAACTGAGATTTCACCAGTTACTACTGTATATTTACCAACTTCTAACTTCTCAGCACTTACTGGGATATGAAAGGTTTCCTCATCGGTAATACTTTCATTCGTTAACTCAGGCTCAAATGTTCTTCTCTCAATTACAACTTGATCATGGGCAACGGGAACACTAACTATTTTTTGTTCTTCAATAACATCTTTATGAAGGACAACCTCTCCTGTACTTATACGCTCTTTATGAATATCCAATTTCTCTTCATGAAGACGTACAGTTGCTTCGTCTCTTGAATCGGTATCCTCGACGGTACTTTCTTCACTCGTGATAATGGTTCCATCTTCTGCGAATTCTGTATCTGCTGCTGGGTTTACCTTGATCAATTCATTTTGATTTTCGTTTTTATTTTCTTCTGTAAATAAATCAAAAAATCCCATAAAAACACCCCTTTGAGATCCTTGGAGTCATGATTTTTATCATTCCGTATCAAATGATTAAATATCCGCTAATTAACTTTACATTTCCTACTTTAATTTTGAGTTTGAGCATAACTGCCCTTCAATAAAAAATGAAGCTGCCGAGCCGCAGCAGTTTCATTACGCTATCAGAATCCTGATAGCAAAGAGTGATTTTATAAAAAAATCCATCCTTATCGGACAGCAAAAATTTGAATTTGGTATTAACCTTGTGTTTATTGATTAGAATTTCCGGAAGCTGATGCTTGTGCAATTGATAATTGTGCCTGTGCAGCATTAAGCCCTGATTGAGCAGATTGAATAGCTTGTGGGTTTCCACTAGCTTGTGCTTGATTTAAAGTATTTTGTGCTTGGTTAACCGCATTCTGAGCTTGTGCTACTGGAGTTTGTGCATTAGGTGTATTAGGCATGAAAAACCCTCCCATATTTATTTGTGCTTGAAAGTGCCTTTATAATATGGACGACTGATGTCTAATTTATTAACCAAACTTTTATGTGTATAGGTTATTTTGCTAACGATCCCCAAAGTGGCGGTGGACAGCACATACGTCTATAATCGAAGCACTTTTACCACTAGCCTTTTTACGACTCCTAAAAACCATTATCACTGTGAGCAACACGAATATTGAAGGGGCTTATTAAATAGTAAAACATTAATTCCCATGTGACATAACCATGAAGTTAGGACAACCTACCTATTGTTCAAAATGCATAAATTAAAACAAAAAAACGGTGTATATTAAAGAGGCGGTGAATAGCATGCGAGGAGCTTTAGCTTCACTATTAACTCAAGGAATTAGTTCAGCAAGTTATAGTTGGACAAGAATTCGTAATAACAGAGGAATGTGGCAAAGAATCCTACAACCCATGACGAATAATCGTAACAACAATATGACCATATTGCTATGGGTTGTCGGTGTTGGCATTGTTGCCTTTACTCTTGCAAGAAATTTCAATGCAAGAGGAATCTGGAGCCAAATGTCTCAACCTATAAAAAATATGCGTAACAATAAGAAAACGTGGCAGCAAATGGTTCAGCCGATTGCCAATGTATTTAACAAAAAAGAGCCTCTTCAAAATTCCGTTCAACCTTCTTTTTATGATGGAAAAGCAGTCCATGATATTGAACAACCCGTGACGGCTTTAACCATTATTGAGAATCCAGTTAACAACTCTAATTCACAAAAGGAAGTGTAATCATGAAGCGAATTGTTTTCCTGTTTTCCATCATATGGTCTACTCTTATTCTAACAACTGCATGTGGCACAGCAGATGTCAACGATGTTAATGATCGTCGTCAAATTTTTGATGTAAATAATCGTGGAGATTCTCCAATGAGGAATGACCCCGAATATAACGACCCAAATAATAACATATTGGGTCCAGATCGTGACGACCCATTAATTGATGATGAAGATATAAACATGGCTCCGAATGTCAATAATCGTGGCGATTCACCATTTAGAAATGATCCAGAGAAAAACGACCGAGACAATAACATATTAGACGCAGATCAAGATGACACGTTTATTGATGATGAGGATATTAACATGACTCCAAATAACAGAAGATAAGGTTAATACAGAAGCTCCGTAAATAACAATTGCGGAGTTTCTCTTTTACCAAACTATAAAAAGAAGAGAGTTAATAATTTTAAGGTAATTGCAGTTTCGATTATACCTAAGCTTTCTTTTGTTCTCAAAATTTAATCGGTCATCTACTCTCGTTAGCACAACAACAGCAAAGAGGATCGATGATATCCGATCCTTAACAATAGATTCCCGTTAGTCTAGCAATTATTAACTAATCTGTTCTCCAAATTCACTTTAAATTTATTCTCAAACGTTCAGCAAGTTCTTTTGTAAATTCTTTTTGGGAACCCGTTAGTTCCGCATAAAGTTTATTCATGCGTTCCTCGGCTGCATCTTCATAACCATAAGCATGATAAAGAATCGTTAAAAAATGAGGACAATCATGGCTACTTTGTTCTTCTAGTCGCTTCATTTCTTTTATTACATCTTCAATCGTTCGAAATTGTTCAAAGTATGGAAATATCACATTTTCAATATCACTTTGAATTTGTCTTTTAACTCCTCCTATATCGGTTGATAAAGTAAGTTTGTACCACTCATCAGGAATACCTTTCAACTCGGTAATTCGACCGAAGCCTGGAAGTGCTATACTCCAAAATATTTTCTCCTATTGTATTTGTATAAACCACTCCATCATCTTCTCTTTTGCTAATTCTTTGCGGTCTGGTGCTTGGGGTGCTTGTTCTAACCATCCATGTTTAATCATGATATTAGCCCAATCTTCCGCCTCTTTTAAATTCTCTGCTATCGTGCGACTGTAGTGTGTGATTAAATCTGCTCTCATAGATGTAGCCAATCCCGCCCCATAATATCCCAATGACGTTTGGAATAGGAAACCTGCTTGATGCATCAAAAGTTTATCTGAAAATGGTGAAGTTATGGACGTGGTTACATCCGTATCCCAATGAATGGGTGTAGTAAGGTCATCGTCTTCTAAAACAGAGGAGAAAATTTCAATGTGTTTTTTGGCTACAGCTATTGCATTTGTCAAAAAATCAATAACTTCTTTTGTTTTTGCTACCTGACTAAAACCAATGGCTAACGCCCTAGCCATAATACTTTTATTCAAATTGAAGTAAATATTATTGATTTCGATGGCATTCAGTGGTCTTCGTTCACCAAACCAACCCGTTAAAAGATTTTGACTTTTAACAAAGTCAACACGTTCGTAAGGAACATAGGAAGGTCTTGAGTATAGACCTTTGGACAATAATACGTCCGTTATTTTATCGAAAAGTTCGATAGCAGACTCATTTGACTGAATAAAATGCTGACGAATATCTTTTCGAGTTTCACGTCACTTCATAATGTTATTTGGATTAAATGTCTTAACGTATGTTTTGTCAAAAATCTTGGTGCTACCCCATCAAAAAGAAGATTGAATTAATTTTTTAGCCCTTAAATTGTCATCTGAAGGGCTTTTCAACATAGATGATATTTGATTAGTTATTAAGCTATCGGGATTCGATAGCTGGGGAACGGGAACGGCATCCGTTTCCTGTTTCATTGCAGCGGTAAAGGGCAGAATACCTTGATAATTACTAGAATTTTTAGAATTTAGTATGATGCCTAATTAGAAATACTGAGATATAATGATAAAAAATGTAAATTTCGAAGTTGGTAAAATGGAACTTTAATTGCAGGATAAAATGAAATCAGAAAGGGAGATATTTAATGGACGATCAAAAAAAATCAGTAAAAAACGTTACTGA
>NZ_JBEGDL010000084.1:0-4709 GCF_040813775.1 Ammoniphilus soli | reverse complement strand
TTTTGTTGTTTCATGATTGTTGTTGATGTTACAGACTTTCGAAATTCGGGTTAAATTACATTTTTAGAAATGTCATAGATACGAATTAAACTTGGATAATCCTCAAACATTTTCCGGGAAAATACAGTGGGTATGAATATACGAAAATTTATAAATACTCTTAAAATATAGCGATAAATATAAAGTTCGTGAGTTTATAAAAAACAGATGCTAATTTTTATTTTTAGTACTTTTGGAGGTGAAAATTCTTGAAGAAACATCAAGATATCTTTGTGAGTGTTGTCATTCCGACTTTTAATCGAGCAAGCTTATTAAGGCGCTCCATATCTAGTGTCCTAAAACAAACTTATTCGAATTTGGAATTGATCATAGTAGACGACGGCTCAACGGACAACACAAAGGATGTAGTTGACAGTTTTAAAGATCCTCGAATTAAATACATTAAACATAAAATAAATAAAAACGGTGCAATAGCAAGAAATACAGGAATAAAGGCGGCAAAAGGAAAATACATCGCCTTTTTGGATTCCGATGACGAATGGGTATCTGAAAAAATACAAAAGCAGTTGGATTGGGTTCTAAAATTTTCTGAAGATGACAACTTTGCTTGCTATACTCAAGTAATAAAAAAAACTAATCGGTCTAAGACAATTAGGCCAAAAAGAGGGAAATCTAGTAAAGAAAGTTTAGCTGACTATCTTTTTATCAACCGTGGCCTTATGCAAACAAGCACACTGCTTATTCCACGATCACTCTTAATGAAAGTACAATTTCGCGACTTAGACTACCATCAGGATTGGGATTTGTGCTTAAGACTTGAACAATTAGGCGTAAAGTTTATTTTTCTAGAAAGTCCCTTGACAATTTGGCATATCCATTCTCAAGGAGGAAGGGTATCCAAAAACATAGGTTATCATGATTCGCTGAACTGGATAGAAAAATACAAAAATAATATTTCACCAGAATCATATTCAGCATTTTTAAAAAAAAGAAACAAATGAACAATAATTAAAAAATTATTATTTTAAGTTATGTAGGTTTTACCCGGGTAGGTCATAGCATTTAAAAAGTATTGCTGATGGTTTTAAATCTAAAGTTTGGAGGTCTAAAAAGTGTTAGAAAACGTTTCTGTACTCCTGCCTTATAAACCTGACGGTGGTCGAAGGGACCTGAATTTTAAATGGATAATACGATTTTATGAAGCAATCATGCCAGAAGTAGAAATTTGTACAGGAATATCCCAAGATAAATTATTTAATCGCTCCAAGGCTATAAATTTAGCTGCTAAAAAAGCAACTCGAGACATTTTTATTATTGCAGATGGTGATATAATATACGATTCTTCAATTATTATAGATTCAATTAATAAATTAGAAGAATACGCAATAGTTTTCCCCTTTACAAAGTATTTGAATATCTCAGAAGAAGCATCAAAAAAGCTTTTAAAAACTAGACCCAAATGGCCTTTAAACATAAGCAATAACAATATTCAGATACGAACCCCTTATATTGAGTTTGCGGGTAAATTAAATGTGGTTTCACGAAGTACTTTTAAAACCATAAATGGTTTTGATGAGCGATTTAAAGGATGGGGTGGCGAAGACGATGCATTTCGATGTGCAATAATAACACTATGTGGGCCCGACATAAGATTAGATCATAGTATATACCATTTATGGCATCCTCATATTGGTTGGGATAATAACCCCAGAAAGACAGAAAGCAAAAAGCTATTGAAATTATACCGGAAAGTTCAAGGTAATGAAGAAAAGATGATTGAACTATTGCAAAAGAAATAGGAAGATTTCTAGATCATAGACTTTTAAAAAAACTGTCCTACTCTTGTACCTCAATTTAAGGCTCCCCTTTCTAAACAATATTCCTTTCATTTAGGATAATATTGCATAAGATTCTCCTTCGCTCGAATGTGAATATTTACGTCCCTTTCTTATAACCCCCTTACCGGTCTCTTAACTCAAAGACAACGACCCTGTTCAGGACTCACCGTGCGGTTGAAAACCTATTTTGGAACATTTCATCCCTCGCTTAAAATAATCCAGGCCGGATATAATATTTCAAGAATCCCTCGGAGTCTCACAAGTCACCGTCCACTGCTAATTCTCTTAAAAGGTAAGCGTCAAATAATCCCCACCTTAAAAAAAGAAGATGGGGATTTCTCATATAATTAAGTATTCTTTTTAAACACCCGGCAGGTAAGAGGTAGACTTTCCGACCATGGGAGAAGTTGATCTAAAGCTGCCTTGTCTTTTGTATTGACATTAGAAAGTTTTTCAAAAAGATAGGTTAGATAGTAAAACGGATTTAAACCATTCTCTTTTGCGGTTTCTATGATGCTGTAAATGGTTGCACTTGCCTTTGCCCCACGCGGAGTATTACTGAAGAGCCAGTTCTTGCAACCGATGACAACAGGCTTGATCGAACGTTCACTGCGATTATTATCGATTTCCAATCGTCCGTCCAATAAAAACGCCTCTAATTTATCCCATTGGTTTAAACAATATCCGATCACCTGGCCAAACGTACTTTTAGGAAGTACTTTGGGTTGCTGGATACGAAGCCATGCCAAAAAAGCATCCAATACGGGGCGGCTGCGTTTTAAACGGATTTTGTATCGTTCCTCAGGCGTACACTCCTTGAGGTCACGTTCAGTGGCAAAAAGTTGGTTGCAAAATTGAAGTCCCTCTCTGGCTGGGACCGATGCATCCTGTTTTTTAGCCGGGAGTGCTTTCAATACTTCATCAAATTTCCGTCGTGCGTGACTCCAACAACCGACGAGAGTCACATCGGAAACTTTATGGTAACCAGCATACCCGTCTACGTGCAAGTAACCCTTAAAATCGGAGAGAAATTCGCTAGGGTGTTTGCCGCCTCGGGTTTCTTGGTAATCATAAAGCACAATGGGGGCAACTCCTCTCCCGGTACGATATAGCCACAGATAAGAAGAAGTCTGTGCTGCACGGCCTGGCTCACGGAGAACGTGAAAAGTCGTCTCATCCGCATGCAAGATGTCTTGCATAAGTAGGTGTTCATGCAAACGATGATATATGAAGCTTAACCACGTATGAGCCCCGCTCAGCATCCAGTTTGCGAGATTTTGACGAGGCAACTCAACTCCAAGACGAGCAAATTGCTGTTCTTGCCGGTAAAGAGGCAAACCATCGACATATTTTTGGCTCATGACATAAGCTACACTGGAAGGTGACGCCAAACTACCCGGAAAAGCAGGAGTAGGCATCGGTGCTGTTACAACGGGCGTGTTTGTCTCTTCTCGTTCACAATGTCGACAGGAGTAGATATAACGGACATGCTCAACTACTTTAATCTGGGCCGGTACGATCTTGAGTTCTTTACGGACTTCGGTACTCATTTCATGCAAAGAACCACCGCAGCACGAACAAACCTGCTCTTGAACGGGTAGACGATACTCGATGGTCTCCACAGGCAGATTTTCTAATTGTTCCTTTCGATGGCCACGCCGTTCCGAACGACGATAGGTAATCGTTTCGAGGGTAGGCTCCCCTAAAGAGGGGTCAGCTTCAACTTCAGCCTCATTGAAAAGCTCTAACTGATTGGGATTCGTCTTCTCGCTAGAAGCACCAAATCGTTTCTGTTGGCCTATTCGTTTGGTTGCTCGCGGACTTCCACTGCCATCCAACCCACTGATGGTATGGCAGCAGCATCTTTGGGTTCTAGCTTCCGAATCCAATACCATAAACGATGAGGTTTGACATCGTGTTCTTCACACCATGACGAAACACTTTGTCCGCTAACCTTGAAAGAGGCCACCTTTGCCTCCCATTCTTTTCGTCTTTCGATTTGGGTCATAAAAAAATCTCCTCTTCTAGTATCTTGAGGAGATTATCTCAGATTCAAAACTTGCTTAGTAGGTGTGTAGTATTTGACGCTTACCTTAAAAGAATATATTTCAGAATTATAATATAAGAATACCGTTATTTAGTTAAGCATCAATTTTTGCCCAATTTTCCCATACAAAAGGATACTGGTATGTTAAATAGTGGGTCTTTTTAAGTTGATTCTGAATTGATTTCATTCGTTTTTCTGCATTGGGTATAACATCATGAAACTGAACTTGAACATTTCCGATTTTATGAATACATTCTGTTTCAATCAGGTGTTCCAAAAGTTCATACTCTCCGCCTTCAATATTAATTTTCATTAGGTCTATTCTTTGGATATTATATTGTTTGAGGAAATCCTTTGCTTTTTTTAACTTAATCTTTATTTTTTTCCCTTTTTGACTATACATCGATGAGGCAACACCATTTACTACCAATGAAACCTTTTTGTTTTCATTAGAGAGTCCAAACTCGAAAAGCTTGATCGCTTGATTCTCTTTAAATTTCTCCCTTATCTTTGCAGCAAATTGCGGTACAGGTTCAAAAACAAAAATATTACATTGGAATTTCTTATAGATAGCCCCTGTCCAGGTTCCAGTATGACCGCCAAGATCAAATACAATGGATTGTGGATCTAAGTTGTAATTTAGCCTGTGAGTTTGATCTCCTTTATCTTTGAACCATTGCGAAAGAATATCTTTATTCATGATATTACCTCTTTTCTAACACATTCTATTATTCACTAGAAATAGTAGGGTTCTTTAAAATTAAAATAGAGAGAGTAGGGGTGGTCATTACTGAACCACCCCTCTCAATAAACCGTGCAAGCGG
>NZ_JBEGDL010000083.1:0-5222 GCF_040813775.1 Ammoniphilus soli | reverse complement strand
TTTCAGAAGAAGTAAGTCTAATGTTGTGTTCAGTTTTCATTCCTTGTATCCCCCTACATTCCTTAAATCCATATTGTGTAGTGTATATTTTTTCCAAGTAATTCAGGAATATGTTTGCAAAAATATAGAAAAGCCCAACCGTAGGAAGGTTAGGCTCTGTCATAAACACAAACAAATAAAAACCACCCAAGTTTTACAACACAGATTAGGCGCATCCCCTTCACAGCGCACTAGGTTTTTGCCTAACACATAAAAATAGGCACTCCATTTTACCATGTAAAAACTCCCCACTTCACAAAACAATCTGTAGGGAGTCATCCATTTTAAAATAAATTATCTTCTTATTCGCTCAAGGATATCAATAAAGTATACGGTTTCACGACGCATATGGTCAGCAAGTAATGGCGGGAAATTTGTCTGTTTGGTTGGGATGGTACACGTCATAATATCACTTAATACTTTACTTAGATACCCTTCAAATTCCCTTGAAATTTTAATATTTTCTTGCAATAGTTGTTGCAGCCCTTGACCACTTCTTTCAACTTCTTTTGCTTGTTCAATTTGATTAGCAAACTCCTTTTCAATGATTAATGCACGCTGTCGGTACTTTTCTTGCACTTCAGGTCTAAATGACATTGCTAAATGTGATGCATGTTCCGAATGAATCCTGCTGAAGAACATACTTTCCTCAATGGCTACTCTGAACAATTTGTCGCTTGGTAATGTATGATATAACAGCCTGGGAACTGTTTGTGCTTCCTTCTGTCCATTTGGTATCCCCAAGACTTCACGGGTTTTTGTTATCCTTCCTTTAGAGCGTTCCAAAGTTCCAACAAAACGGTCTGCTTCACGCCGAACATGGTCAACCAAAACGGCGGGTAAAATGGCAAGACCCTTACACGCTTCCAAAGCATTAAAAATTTCCCTTTTAAACATAATAAGCTGATTGACCATGTAAATTGTTCTTTCCCTTAGGGAGTGTAAGACTTCAACTGGTGCTTTGCTAGGTGTCATGATGACTTCTTGATGTAGACGATCCAATTGAACTGCAAACTGGTCAGCTAATCGAAACAATTCTTCTTGGGCTGGGTTGGGGTCTAGTCCCAATCGGATAAACTTTGCATGTTCCGACATAATGATAACCCAAACCCTCATTTCTTCTAAGGCTGCAATAAGTTCTTCATGTCTAGGATTTATTCGTGTATTAAAAAACCGATCATTCTGTAAATTCTCTGAATACTGATTCACTACTTATTTCCTCCTTCACAACAGTTTTTTCTATAACAATGTATGTTGGAGAAAAGAAATTGGGCAATTGTGTAGGTAAAGTATTACGCCCATTTTTATGTGGGCTGTCTTATTGAACTGGGTATCTTGAATTTCTTTTCCTTACTGAAGAAGGATTATCGTAAAGTGAACACGATCTTGTATGAATTGGATTTTATTTCTATCTTTGGAAATGATACATAAAAGGCATTTTGAGTTTAAATCCTCTTCTGCGTGGGGATGGATTTTTTTGAATTTATACAATTGCTTGGTATTGTACCTCGGTGAAAAATAGCTATAAACCAAAATAGCCACGATAGTTAATCATTCATTGATTTAGGAAGGAAAAACATGAACAAAGAAACTATCACCGTTTTTCAATTGGTTATGATCATGATGACTTCGACAGGTCTAATGAATCATGTCATCATTATTCCATTATTATTAAAAGCAGCCGGTCGTGACTCTTGGATTTCTGTACTATTGACCATCATTGTCCTGTTGTGCTGGGTTGTACTGATTTATTATATTATGAAAAAAACCGAACAGCAGAATATGTTTCTTTGGTTTCAACATCTCTACCGAAAGCATCCAAAAATATGGCATCAGTACAGCGTTAAAGGTGAATTCCCTTTAGATCCTGACTCGTTGCAATCGATTGAGGTCAAGGTTAAACTGGTTTCCTCGAATAAACTCAGAATCAAATGAAAACTATTAAGTCAAAGAAATATAAAGGCGCTCTAATGCGTCTTTTTGTATTTTATAAATTACTTATGACCTTTACGAAAATCAAGTGGGCAATAGATTTTTTTGGCATAACAAATAATTGATGTCATAAAACCTAACAAAAAATGTGTCAAAATGGCGAACTAGATTTATAATCAAATTACATAAAACGACAAGGAGCGGAGAGAAATGACAAACTTTGATCTAACCACATATACGGAAGAAGAGTTGTACTGGGCAATTTACCAAAAAGAGCAAAAAGAGCAAACAAATAAAGGACTAGAGATACTCTAGTCCTTTATTTGTTTGTGTACATCTACATCTTAATTTAAGGATGATTCAGTTTATTTTATTGCCCAACATACTCCAAAACACCAAAAAGACCGGCAATAGCATCCGCTCCTCAACAATAGATTCCCGTTAGACATGTTTTTCTCTCCACTTGTGATGGAAATAAAAAATCAGATACAGAATCCAATCACATAAATATGACCAACCCAAATTCCACCAGTTTTGATATTCCATGTACCCTGTTCTCGTTGCTAACCATTCAAGAACTACTGCTAGGATTGACCAATTGAAAATGTGACAAATTACGGATAACGTATTCTGCTTTTGAGGAAGGGTTTGAAGAAAAAGGTAAACAACAATAGGATAAACCCCAAACTGTTGCATAGTGTGATGTAAATAGTGCATTTTCTCTGGATTAGGATAGTCCCATAATGAAAAGTCATGAGCAAGGGAATCTACAGTACATGCAAGAAACATTGCAAGAAGGCATGTTGTCCAATATAGATGAAATTTTTTCTTATCAGCAAAGATAAAGAAGCATATCCATGAGATAACAAATAAGGTGTTTGAAAAAGCCATATAAGAACCTCTATTCAGTAAACATTGGTTTATTCCATTTTACCTATCTTTTACATCATCTCACTTAACTTACCCCTTATACTTTATTTAACTATCTTGCCCTTTTAGTTGAGTAACGAAACGAAGAGCGATTGTGATCACCGCTCCTCAACTATTGAATCCCGTTCTAACCTAATAAATAAGACCGCCATGATCGGATCATGGGGTCTCACATTTTCAATTTTTGCAATAAAGGTGATTAGGTATTTTTAACGAATACTTATATGATATTAAAGATTTAAAGGAGGTTGAAATGTACTTTTGCTTAGTTTGCGATAAAATGCATCAAAAATCAACGGCAGAGAAAATCTTAACAACTGGATTTCGCACAATCCTTGCAACGAAGGAAAAGCATCCGTTAGGTATTTGTAAAACGACGGATCAAATTTACCAAACCTATTCCAATACCAGCTCCCAAAACTAAACAAAGTATCGGCAACCAAATAGGACCTAAAAAATAAGGAGAATAGATGACTCCAATGGTTCCTAGGTAAGCGGAGATGACAAAGGGCAAAAACGAAAACGAATCACCTCCACCAGCATCTTTATAGGCATCATAGATCGCAAAAAGGTAAAGACAAGGGTAAAACATCAGCCATCCATAATCGGTCACTTCAATTGATTTTTTAATGTCACCTTGAAAACTGAATATAATGGCTTGATTCAACCTTGCATTTACATTAATTAAGAACTCTAAAACAATAAAGACAAATCCTTTAAAATACTTTTGATTTAAGAATTGCGCAAATCCGGGTAGAGCAATACCCCAAACCATTTTTTCGATTTCCTCCGGTCTCGCCATACCATCACTTCTTACCGCTCGCTAAAGAAACACGATCATCTGCCGTTGGCGGCTGCTCCATCCAACCATTATTAATCAAAATGTTGGCTCCATCTTCTCCATATTGCTCCATTTCTGATGTCATACGTACATATTGGGTAGCTAAATCTCGTCTCATACAAACTGCAATAGCTGCACCATAAAAAGCAACGGCTGTTTGCGTATAAAATCCGGTATGAAACGTCATTAATTTATCCGAAAACGGTGCCACGGTGGAATTGGTAACCTCGTCATCCCATGGTGGAGGAGAAGGGAGATTATCTTCATGAAGCAAGGAACTAAAGATTTCAATATGCTTTGAAGAAAGTTGAGATCCTCTCATAAAATATTCTCGAACATCTTGGGATTGTGCCACTTGACTAAATCCAAGAACCATCGCTTTCCCCAGAACCATTTTATTCATATTAAAAATAATGTTACTAATCTCAATTCCGTTTAACGGTCGACGATTGCCGAACCACCCCGTTAAAAAACCTTGTTTTTTCACATATTGAGCCATTTCTGGCGGGTGAAGATATGGGGGTCTTGTATAGAGTCCTTTCGATAGGAGTAAATCAAGGGATTGGTTAAACAACTCCATGGATTCTACATTACAATCCGCATAATATTTCCGAACATCAGAACGTACAGAAGTAGTAAAAGCAACGGCGTACCCTGTCAACCCATGTGCAGCCATAATGTGTATGTATTTCAAGAAAAGATTGTCTGAAAATAAGCGTGGAGCCTCTAAGTTGACATCCTCATCTGTAAATCCATAGGGGATAGGATATTTTTCTTCATGGAAAAATTCCTTAATCCTTTCAAGATGGCGCTTAGATAAACTCAATGAAAATTCTAAAATCGAGCGAATATCATCATCTTCCACTTTCTTTAACATATATTTGAGCATACAAACTGACATGCTATCACCCATGTATTGAGTCCAAAGATTTGCAAGTTCGGTTGAGACTAATTTTGGATTGTGTTGAGTTTCCATTTTACCCTCCTGAATACTAATGTTGGATTTAGTATCCCTCAATAGGTAGGGAATTATTGGAATTCAGAATCCAATAATCAAAGGTTTCTCTAGATGGATCAACCCTTAACTAATCTCCCAATAGCAACAAAAGGCTGTCATCAAAAAAATGGTAGCCCTTATTATTTGTTCTAATTTTTCTATAGATCTCCGACAAAATGGAAAATTTATGATCACAGAACGCGGAAGAAAACTATTCCTGCGGGTTAGATTTGAATAACACTTGGATTACCAAAACAATACAAGTAACCGACTCAGGTTTACAAAAGTCGGTTTTTTGGTTTACCAAAATATAATATTGTTAACCTGAATAAAAATGGACTGACAAAACGCAGCTCTGCTTGTGGAACAATCGATTCCCGTTAGAATAGCATGTTACCTAGACCCCTAAATCTTTTAAAAAGATTTCGTCATTAAATAAGCCCATTTTTCTTACTTCCATATGAATTTCGTTATATATCTTTC
>NZ_JBEGDL010000082.1:0-5297 GCF_040813775.1 Ammoniphilus soli | reverse complement strand
TCAGTTTTCAAAGAACATTCATTTGCTTCTTTTTCAATCGCCGCCGAAGCGACAAGATCTAATTTATCATGTTTCTTTCTTTGTTGCAATACATATTTTTTTCCAGTGATTCGTATTTTACGCTATCGAATCAAGAATAAAAATATAGCAGATACAACTTGAAACATCAATCTCCAATTATTTGCAAAGGTACTCTCGTTACAAACGGAGATAATAATAGATGGTACCGAAGGTCGGGGTCGAACCGACACTCCTTGCGGAACACGATTTTGAGTCGTGCGCGTCTGCCAATTCCGCCACTTCGGCATCGTTTGTACATATAATGGTGAGCCATACTGGACTCGAACCAGTGACACCCTGATTAAAAGTCAGGTGCTCTACCAACTGAGCTAATGGCTCAAAACATGGCGGAGCTGACGGGACTCGAACCCGCGACCTCCGGTGTGACAGACCAGCGTGAACTCCAACTTCACCACAGCTCCATGTTTTTGGTTGCGGGGACAGGATTTGAACCTGCGACCTTCGGGTTATGAGCCCGACGAGCTACCGTGCTGCTCCACCCCGCGATTATTCGATAATTATGGTGGGCGCTGACGGGATCGAACCGCCGACCCCCTGCTTGTAAGGCAGGTGCTCTCCCAGCTGAGCTAAGCGCCCTTTTATATGGTGACCCGTAGGGGATTCGAACCCCTGAATGCATGCGTGAAAGGCATGTGAGTTAAGCCGCTTCTCCAACGGGCCACATCAAAAGCGACAGGTGTAAATATACCATGCTAGAAAAAACTAATCAAGTAGTAATTTTTGTATCCATTAAAGGTATAATCCATCTTAATAGATTAAGCTCTTTAAGAGCTATTCTCCTTTAATCTCCATACCCCTTACCTCATTTACAGTACGTCATTCCATTTGTAGTACAGTATCATTAAATCAGTGTTCCATATAACATTAAAGAAAGGAACATCCTATGAATAAAAAGGAAGCAGAAAAACTATTAAATGAATTAACCCACGAACTAGAACAACTGACGGATCAATTCGATCATCATGATCCATCCCATTTGCCGATAATTAAATTAGAATTTCAAAAGAAAATCATAGATGCCGCTAATGATCTAAAAGATATTGATAAGAAGATCCTAAATCATTTAGAAAAACAATTGGAATCCACCAACCATCCTCATTTTGCGATTAAACGGGCCATTTTACAGGAAACCAAAAAATTAAAATGGGAAATGTATCGTCATCATACTGACCCTATCGAACGCCAATCGGTTAAAGCCTTTTCCGCTGCAAGTAAACGTAAAGAAGAAAGTAATAGTCAGATTCCTGCCTTACAATTTTTATCCGAACCCCTTCGTGTGCAGAAAGAGAACATGTTAATTGAATATCATACCGGGGAAATTTTGTCCGCTATGGATCAAAAAGTGTTCATGGGATTGCAAGCTTTATGGAACACCAAGGGAAAAGGGCAACGAGTGATTTTCACCTATTATGAGTTAGCTAGCCTCATCGGATTTCCCACAAAAGGTAGCGGATACCGATTGATTGATGAAGCTTTAAACTCTCTATTTAATACTCGAATCTTTCTTCATCAAACTCAACAGATAAAAGAACTAGAGGTAGAAAAACAAGGGATGTACCGTTTGATATCCTCTATTCAAAAAACAAACGTTAAAAAAGGGGAAAGTAATGCACAATATTATGAAGTGTTTTTAGGTGATCTCGTGTACGAAAGTTTAAAACAAGGTTTTTATTCCTATATAAGCATGCCGTTAATCCGAGACTTACAATCAGATACAGCTCAAATCCTCTATGTTTTACTATGCAGCTTAGCCCCAAAACATAAAGTCATTGAAGAAGAACTAGCTTACTTTGTCGATATGTTAGGAATGAGCGTTGCCCGCCCAGCTTCCCAAAAAAATATCTTAGAGCATGCAATCAAGGAATTAGTAGAAAACAAAATTTTAGAAGGTTATGAGATTACTAATGAAGGTAGAGGGAGGTATTTATTTCGATTATACCTATCCGAAGTCATTACGTCCAAAAAACTCCTTCGGGACTCCGTTCAACACCAAACGGAACAATTAAAGATCAATTTTACGACATCCTAAAAAAAATTTTTAGGATTTTTTCTTTCCGAATTGGAAAATTTGTAAAAAAATGGTAGTTTACATAAAGTGCTAACGTAAACTGTAGGTAAGTAAATTTTAAATTATATAGAACTGATTTTTATATATATTAAACGAACGTAAACTGTAGGTAAGTAAAACAGCTAAATTACTTATAAAAAGTAAGTTTAATTTTTTCCAATGTAAACTGTAGGTAAGTAAATTTGGGCAAAAAATGCCCAAAAACGAGATAGTTGGATATACAACGTAAACTGTAGGTAAGTAAAAACTTTGAAGTCCAATAGAAAATATTGTAAAAATATTCAAATATATGTATTTTATGTAAATGAAAGGGATGTAACGTAAACTGTAGGTAAGTAAAAACTTTGAAGTCCAATAGAAAATTCTGGAAACGCCCTATAGTTGGATATGCAACGTTAACTGTAGGTAAGTAATGCCTATTTTTCATTCCTGTGCTAAAGTAAATAACGTTCTTTGAAAGAACCCAAGTAAACTAGTGAAAACACAAAAATGGACAAATAAAAAACGAGAAAGACGCCCCCAATTTAGCTGACGGGCTAAAAGGCGTCTCTCTCGTTCAAAAATAAAGAAAGTCATACAGGAGAAGTATGCTTCTTTGCTATGCAATTGTTGCTTATTTTCATTCTAGCATGCATAGACTTCGAACGGCAATACTTCTCCTGTGTGACGATAAAAAGGAGAAAACGAAAATGAGAGAGTTTTTACAAGATAATTTAAAAGTATTTGTAGTACCAGTCGAACTTATGGATTTTCCTGATTTAGATATTTATGAACAGATGATTTATATGGTTTTACGTTCATATTGTAGCCCTCGAAACAACAGTGCATTTCCTAAATATGCAACGCTAGCAAGGCTTGGACGAATGAGTGAACGAAAAGCCATAGATGCTGTAAAAGGTCTGATAGAGAAGCATTTAATCAAAAAGGAAATTCGTTTAAAAGTGACGAGTAATCGAAAAGTCACGAATGACAGCAATCTTTACACACTGATCCATCCTAATGAAGCCTTGAGCCATCTGGGTTCACAGGATGTACAGGATGCACAGGATGCACCCGGGGGGGTGCACGACATGCACCCGGGGGATGCACAGCGTGCACCCGGGGGGGTGCACGACATGCACTCACCGGGTGCACAGCGTGCATACGAACAAGTCAATTTAACAAATCAAGATAGAACAAAACCATTGAATAATAGTCAGTCAGTCAGTCAGTCAGTCAAAGGAAGTAAAGCAATTAAAAAGACAACTGCTAAAAATAAAAAATTAACTGATCAACCGACGGATATTGAATCCGTTTATTCAAACATTGAAAGTGAAGCAATTAAAACAGCTATTGCTAAAAATAAAAAAATGACTGACCGACTGACGGATATTGAATCCGTTTATTTGATCATTAAAAATCACCCAGGATACAGCGATGCCCTTTTTATTTCGACCTTACAGAAAGCTATAAAGGCTCAAATTAAGGTTCCTTTCGAACAATACTTACTGCGAGCCATGATCAATAACATGCGTGAACAGCAACGCAAACAGACCATAGAAAAAACATCTAAACGGAAAAGTGATCTTCCTGACTACGTTAAAAACCAGCTTGCACAAGATGATAAAGAGGTTGTAGCAAGAGAGCTAGACAAGGAAAAGAAGAAGGAAGCGTTAGACCTACTGTTTCAGCTAAGAGAAATCGATGAGAGGGAATACCAAAAAAGATTGAACGAACTATAAGGTCGCTATTTTCCTTTGTATGGAGCTTTTGATAGATTGATAGGGTTTTGGTACCAACCTAACCAAAAAATTCAATACAGAGCATTCTAGACGGTTTAGAAAACGTTCTGGAAGGATAGTTGAAGTTAATAAAACACCTGTCCTCGGTTCCGTTCTACAACTGTGAGTTGAAAGGAAGGAGATTAATGATATGCCGATCACTAGATTCGCAAGCACTAATGAGGATAATATTGATGATTGGCACGTTATGGAAAGACACTTTCATAGAAAAAAGAACCGCTCCAAATCATGGGTTTTTCGTTGTAAGAACTGCAAGGAAAAAGTTGATGATACTGTGAATCAGAGTTATTGGGTTCGCTTTGATACAGGTGAAATTTATTTTTGTAGTAAAGAATGCGCATTAAACTACCGTACGAATAGCAACCAGATATGAAATTGATGATTCTAGGAGCGGAATCGGACAAGCAAGAAGACAATTAAAACCGCAAAAATAAATGGTAAAAATACGGTTAATTTAAAATTAACCAATTTACTTTTTTTTGCGGTATGATTTCGGTCGCTATCCTAGTCATATAAAGGGCGGGTTGGCTCCTCCTGTCCTTCGTTTAACGCAGAAGACCTCGCCCCATCCACGTACGTTTCTGTACCGAGGTCTTCTGCTACTCGGAAAAGGAGGAGCCAACCAACTGATAAAAGAGGGATAGTTAAGTTTGGAGAGGGCAGTTCAAGTTAAGAGAAAGTTCAAGGTCACAAGAGGGTGTCATTCAAGGGAGTAAGTTCAAGTGCATGGGGTTTTGATTCGAAGATGTCAGGGTTTGAAGGGGATGTCGAGGAAGCCTTCGTATAAGCCCCAAATTTTCCTTCTAACGGGAGTTTGTGGTCTTCTTAGTGTTTCCATAGGGATAAAGAAAAGTGATCGCTAAGAGCCCATTATGAGCGTCTGAGAAGGTTCTTCCTCAGCTAATTCGCTTCGCTCATGCAATCATATGTAGCCCGACTCCATAGTAGCACGCGGTTCCGACTCGACCATAGCTAGATCACTGCCCAGAGTCACGATTGCATTAGTCATTAGGGAAGAAGAATACCCGGACTAGGCGAGGTAAATGAGCCATATATTATGTCATTAGCAGCCTTATTTATTGACTTGCATGATGACGTATAAATGCGTATAAGTATGTATTTGGTCAATGAAATTAAAAATACAAGTAAAACAAAAAACCCCTTATCCAATTTGGATAAGAGGTTTCTATGTAACCTGGCAACGTCCTACTCTCCCAGGGCGTAAGCCCAAGTACCATTGGCGCTGAAGAGCTTAACTTCCGTGTTCGGGATGGGAACGGGTGTGACCTCTTCGCCATCATCACCAGATTGTTGAGGATTATTCCCTCAAAACTAGATAACAACGTAAGTTTTCGAAATGCGTGTTT
>NZ_JBEGDL010000081.1:0-5593 GCF_040813775.1 Ammoniphilus soli | reverse complement strand
TAGCCACTAAGTAAAGTCTACAGTTTTTCAGGCAACTCAATTATGAAATTGATTCATTTAGTAAACATTAAAATTCCGGAGGGCTAAGAACTATGGGATCATCAGTAGTTATAAACTTGGATAAAGGGAAGGAAGTCATCAGCAGACATATATATGGGCATTTTGCCGAGCATCTCGGGCGTTGTGTTTACGAGGGGATCTGGGTTGGAGAAGATTCCTCGATTCCTAATACCCGGGGAATCCGAAATGATGTTGTAGAAGCTTTAAAGAACATTAAAGTCCCTAATGTCAGATGGCCTGGCGGTTGCTTTGCAGATGAATACCATTGGAAAGATGGGACCGGTCCAAAGGAAAACCGCCCGAGCATGGTCAATACCCATTGGGGAAAAGTGGTTGAAAACAACCATTTTGGAACGCATGAATTTATGGATTTTTGCGAACAACTGGATTGTGAGCCCTACATTTGCGGAAATGTGGGGAGCGGTACCGTGCAGGAAATGCAGGAATGGGTCGAATACATGACATTTGACGGAGAATCTCCGATGGCTAATCTGAGACGCCAGAATGGCCGGGAGAAGCCTTGGAAGTTAAAATACTTTGGAGTCGGTAATGAAAATTGGGGCTGTGGCGGCCGGATGAGAGCGGAATATTATGCCGATGAATACCGCCGCTACCAGAACTATGTACGGGATTTCTCCGGCAACACCATATGCAAGATTGCCTGTGGCCCAAGTGAAGCGGACTACCATTGGACAGAGGTCGTAATGCGTGAGTGTACGGAGCGGCCAACCCAATTAGGTGTTTTGAAACATGCCAAGCCGATCATGTCAGCATGGGAACATTACCGGCCGCAAATGGGAGGTCTAGGTCTTCATTATTATACGAGAGACCGTTATAACTACACTTCAGCCACAGATTTCGGCGAGGAACTTTGGTTTGAATATATGAAAAGGACTCTCTTCATCGATGAGCTGATTAACAAGCATTCAGAAATTATGGACAAATACGATCCAATGAAGCGGGTTGCCCTCATAATTGATGAATGGGGCTCATGGTATAAAGCCGAACCGGGAACACCGCCCGAATTCCTCTATCAGCAAAATACCTTAAGGGATGCCCTTATCGCTGGAATTAATCTCAATATTTTCAATAATCATTGCGATCGGGTGAAAATGGCCAATATCGCCCAAATGATTAATGTTCTGCAGGCGATGATCCTGACCGATGGGGAGAAGATGATTGTAACACCATCTTATCATGTCTTCGAAATGTATAAAGTTCATCAGGATGCAACTTTACTTCCTACACAATTGGAAAGCAGTAACTATTCGTATGGGGAAGAGACTTTACCCACTGTCAATGTATCTGCTTCACGTGATGATCAAGGCCGTGTCCACATATCACTCTGTAATCTTAATCCAAATGAGGGAGAAACGATAAGCTGCAATTTCACTGGTGAGATTAACATTTCGAGTGTTACTGCACGTATCTTGACGGCTGACACCATGCAAACCCATAATACTTTTGATCAACCGGAGCAGATCAAACCGGCGGAATTTACAGGTGTTAAGTTTGACAAGGATCAATTGCAAATTGTCATGCCGCCAAAATCGATTGTTGTTTTAGAAGTCATTGGTACGTAATGGAATTCGATCCATGCCATACTTGCTCTTGTAGAACCCACAATACAATCGATATCAAGATATATGTGGAGGGGCAGGCTTTAGCAAGAATGGGTTCCTTTATGCAAGAGCGGGGATTTCGCAAAGTGATAATTGTCGCTGACCAGCATACTTACCAGGCAGCTGGTGTCGTTTTGAGTGAACATCTGATGCAGTCCAATATCCATCATCATTTATGTTTGGTCAATGCCAATGATCAAGGCGATGTAGTCGCTGATGAGCCGTCTGTTGTTCAAGTATTTCTGAATACAACTCATGATACAGATGCTTTTCTGGCCGTAGGGGCAGGAACGATACATGACATTGTTCGTTTTGTCAGCTATAAAATGAATAAACCATTTATCTCTGTCCCTACTGCAGCCTCTGTGGATGGTTTCACATCGGCTGGAGCCCCTTTGATTATCCGCGGGATGAAGCAAACGGTTCAGGCTGCTTCACCGATTGCCGTTTTTGCTGATTTGGATGTATTGTGTTCGGCTCCCAGGCATCTAACTGCGGCGGGTTTTGGAGATATGGTGGCAAAATACATTTCCCTATTTGATTGGCGTTTTTCACACATCATGGCAAATGAACCATACTGTTGTGTTGCCGCTGATTGGACCAGGGAATCTCTCGAATCTTGTATCCGTCATATCGATGATATTCAAGCTATGAACCCAGCTGGGATTCAAGTGTTAATGGAAGCCTTGCTAAAGTCTGGGTTAGCGATGCTGTTGGTTGGTCACTCCCGTTCTGCGTCCGGAGCTGAACATCATCTATCTCATTATTGGGAAATGGATTTCCTGAAGAATGGCAGGGCACAGGTATTGCATGGTGCAAAAGTGGGCGTAACGACTATTGCAACACGTTTTTCAACAGGAAAATTCCGACTGGCTGCCTCGTAATGAAATGAATGCTTGGTTAAAGCAAATTCCTGAGCCGATCATGATACAAGAAATGTTGCAAAGAATAGGGGCACCTGCAACGCCTGAAGAATTAGGGATTGATGTTGAGTTAGTAGACAGATCCTTTCGAGAAGCTTATCACTTGCGGGATCGCTATACCGTACTGCGGTTCATAAATGAAAAGAATAGGCTGGAATGATTTTGAGAGGTGAAAAAGGCTATCGCAAAGACCTGCTGAAAATCTTGGAGATCCCCAGAGACCTTGTAAGTGGACTTTCTCCGGTTGGAGCTGGAAATCGAGGCCATAAGGCCACTCCAATCGGATTCTCTCCGTTTACAGCCTGTCTTAGGGAACAGAAATTGAAGAGAAAAGGAAAGGCTGGTCTTCAAAAGGTTGAATCGATCTCTTGACTCAGCTTTTTTTTGTGCGCCGAACATGGCGCTGTCCAATATCGCAAGGTGGACTCGTTGCCTTGGACTGGTGGAATGGAAACCGTTCGACGTTAGTCGATGCCGATTTGACTGGCGTTATTGTAGGGGCCACCCTGTTAACAAAGCCGGAAGAGATCTATCGAGCGTTAATTGAAGCCACTGCATTTGGAACCCGCATGATTATCGAAGCCTTCCAAGAGCATGGAGTTCCAGTTCATGAGCTCTATGCGGCTGGGGGCATCGCAGAGAAAAATCAACTGATGATGCAAATTTATTCCGATGTAAACAATATGGAAATTCGAATTTCAGGATCTCAGCAAACCCCAGCATTAGGCTCCGCCATGTTTGGAGCGGTGGCGGTAGGAAAAGAGGTAGGCGGGTACGATAGTATCGTCGATGCGGCGAAGGTGATGTCAACTCAAAGGTAAAAGCAGAGTATTATAAGCCAAATGCGAAAAACGCAGCGGTATATGAGCAATTGTTTGCGGAGTATAGGAAACTGTATGACTATTTCGGCCGTGGTCCGAACAATGTGATGAAAACTTTGAAAGAGATACGCAAACAGGTCGTAAAGAAAACGCTCGTGCATCAGTAGACGATAGATGATAAAGAAAAGAGGAGGATCCAAATTGCTAGAAGAGCTGAAACAAGAGGTGTTGCACGCAAACCTGCAGCTTCCTATACATCATCTCGTCACGTTTACTTGGGGAAATGTCAGCGGGATTGACCGGGATCGCGGATTAGTTGTTATTAAACCGAGTGGAGTACCCTATGAAAAGCTGGAAGCCAAGCATCTCGTTTTCGTGGACTTGGAGGGGAATGTTGTGGAGGGCGATTTGCGACCTTCATCCGATACGGCTACCCATTTGGCACTCTATCGTGCCTTTCCATCTATAGGAGGGGGTGGTTCATACCCAATTTCCCTTGGGCAACAAGCTGGGCGCAAGCGGGACGTCCAATCCCTGCTTTAGGTACTACCCATGCGGATTACTTTTACGGGGAAATTCCTTGCACACGGGAAATGAAATAGGAAGAAATACTAGATTCATATGAGCTCGAAACCGGCAACGTCATCATCGAAACCTTACAAACTAGAGGCATCGAACCGGCTGTAGTGCCGGGAGTGCTTGTATTCCAGCATGCCCCTTTCTGCTGGGGAAAAAATGCGGATCAGGCAGTTCATAATGCCGTGGTCTTGGAGGAAGTGGCGAAAATGCGCTGCATACGTACCAACTGAACTCTAAGATCAGGCCGATCAAGTCTTGTTGGATAAACACTACCTTCGTAAGCATGGTGTTCATGCCTATTATGGGCTAAGTAAACAACGGGTAGTGAAAAAGAGAGCCTTCAGGGCTCTCTTCTTTTCTATTAAGTACTATTGTTGAGTTGGGAAATGGTATCTGATAGTTTTTTGAAATCATCGATCGTAGCTGCAGGTTGTTTGGTTGAAGCTCGATCTGGAACTTGATGACGATGGTTATACCAGATGCTTGTCCACCCGGCTTCCATGGGTGCCACTACATCGTTATTCCAGGAGTCGCCTATATATATAGGCGTGCCAGGTATTAAGCCTAACCGTTTTTCTACTTCCTTAAATAGGGCAGGATTGGGTTTTGCGATTCCGATAGCATCTGAAATGAAAATGCGGCTTGTCGGTATTATTGCTGTTAAGCCTAGTGCCTCGATTTTATTCCCTTGATGCCGCGTAGGCCCGTTTGTGATGATGCCGAGCTGATAGTCGTTAGCCAATAACCCATTTAGAGTGTCTCTTATAGTGGAATCCAATTGTAAGAAGCCCTGCTGGATTTCGTATTCTGACTGGATAGTTTTGGCTTGCTCGGCAGAGATCGGGTAACCTAATTCGGCTAGGGCTAAGCTGATTCTTTGCACTCGCAGCTCATCGAGCGAAATCGCATTTTTGACATAGTCCTTCCATAAGAGGTCACTATAGAACCGAGATCTTTTGAAAATCTGTTCAACGGGAAGGTAAAGCTGGTTGGAAAAAACATTTTGGAGGGCTCTTTCAAAAGGCTTTAGCTGATCGTACAAGGTATCGTCTAAATCGAAAAACACATTCCTTATCATGCTAGAATCACCACCTAGTTACAACATACAGGATGATTGATTATTTGTGCAAGTTTAAGACTAATCCGGCGCGCATGGAATATTACCGTGCAGTTGAAGCTACAAACCAGCCTACAAGAACTAAGACGGAAGCTTTAGGATCTCTAAAAGGCCGATGTTAAACTAACGAGGGAATACCAAGGGGAAATAATTACCAGAAATAATTCATAACAAAAATAATTCATAACAAAAATAATTCATAACAAAAATAATACCCGCAACAGGTTCTTTTATTTTCCCTGGTTGCCAGTTGTAGCTGGTGGAGTGCTTACCGCTGTACAACGGTACACCAGGATTCACTAGGTAGGCAGCCCTGAGTTACGCTGCCGTAACTGGTATTCGTCCCTGGGCAGTAGTGTGGTCGGTCACCCCGGGTACTGTGATTATCTTCTACTAAAAAAAGAGACTTGCTATATGCAAGTCCTTGAAAATATATATTATAAGGGGGTCAATACGTGAAAACTTAACTCT
>NZ_JBEGDL010000080.1:0-5692 GCF_040813775.1 Ammoniphilus soli | reverse complement strand
GAATCCCTCTCACCGTTCGGTCAATGGTCTCCATGAGATCTGCTGCAGGTACTGGGGCACTTTTGACAAAGTCAGATACTTGGTACCCCTCCTCATCCGTTGCCAAACGAATTTTAATTACCTTCGCCTGGAGCTTTTCTTTGTATGTAGAAACGACACCTTTTACCTTTACGATCTTTCCGGAGATGAACGTCTCTTAATCCAAATCACTCACATCCCAAAATTTCAAGGGAACTTCTCCAGTAGAATCACAAATCACCATATCGAAGTAATTCCGGCTATCCGAGGTCTGCTTAATATCAGCAGATTTAAGAAGGTAAAACCCTGTAAATTCCATCCGATCTTCGAAGTTTATAATTTGTACAAAGTGATCCATTTTCTTCCTCCAATATGTTTTCTTCAACCCTTCGCTTTGTTTTGATCCAACATCATCCTTTCTTGCTCTCGACGCTTAAAAAACACGACCAAAATCAATCTCGCTTCACTTGATATTGGCGGTCGTTCCACTTTGCAAGATGATGTCCTTATTAAAAGTAAAAGAATGCCCATGCATGTTACCTATCCCTTGGTTCGAGAAGCTACATTCATGCTCCCCATAAAAGCTGTACAAATCCATTCTTATCCTTCATGATTTTAAATACGCCCTTCTCTTCTGCCTTTTTGATCACATAATTAATGGAGAAAACCGTGATTTTTTCTTTGGAATCCTCCGTCATTTGATGAAGAATCACATCCAGAGGATTTTGGTCCTGTACCCGGCAGATAAACTCTAATAAAATACTATATTCAAAAAAAACTGAATCCCATCGATTTATAATTCTCGACCAAAGTCCGTGGAATCCGGTAACCATCTTCGATCGTACCTTCCTGATGATTTTTCAGATCCTTTTCAAAACTATCGATGATTTCCTTTTTTAATAGAGGAATTTCAAAATGATGAATATCCTTTTGTACCAATAAGGACAACCAACTATCCAGCAAACGTTGAAGAGATTGTTTCACTTTGGTTTTACTTAGACCTGTCAGGGTAGCGATATGGTCCACTTTGATTTTCATGAGAGGAGAATCCAACCTATCGGCGGTATAACATAAGGATAAGAACACGATTAAATCATGAATATTGATCAGATCTTGATCTCGATCAAAAGCCATAAAAGCTACAGTTGGAGCTGGAAAGGTTCCCGTTTCTATAAATTGGTCAAACAGAAAGGTCATTCTCCCTTCTTCTCCCATGTCATATCCTTTTGCACCCAATAAAGTGAAATCTTTATAGGCCATGAAGAGAAATTTCTTTTGCCCTAAATCGAGTCTTTTCCCTTTAAAAAAGCCCTTGGGAACCTGAGTTATAAAGGATACCAAATGATTCCTCTCCTTCTTCTTTTCGAGTTACTTCCATCTTATAACATAAATGGAAAATATTTAGTCTCTTTGGAAATATGGTTAAAATGGGGTCCCCCTTATGATGATTAAACATCAGGATTTTTTAAATATAATTCCGATGGCTGCTATATTCTGAGTATCACTTATGTTCAGAAACTCATCATTTTATGAACATGATAGTTAATATACTAGTTTCCTAGTTTTAGTGCTTCTCATTTTGTTCAAAAACTCATTAATTATTCTATGTTCAGTTATTATCCTGCTATTTAAGTTGTGTTACAATTAGGTGTAGAGAAAGGATGATAATTATGAAAGTAGGGTATGCTCGTGTATCTACATCTGTTCAAAATTTAGATTTACAAATGGATGCTTTACATAACCATGGCTGTTCAGAAGTATTTACTGATAAAATCAGTGGAGTAAAAGATAAACGTCCCGGATTAGAGGAAGTCCTCCGTTATGTACGATCTGGTGACACGCTTGTAGTGTGGAGGTTGGATCGTTTAGGACGAAACATGCAAGATTTAATTCGAATTGTCAATGAGCTTAATGAACGAGGAATTAGCTTTCATAGTTTACAAGAAAATATTACAATGGATCGCTCAAGTGCAACGGGTCAACTCATGTTTCATTTATTTGCTGCTTTTGCTGAGTTTGAGCGAAACCTTATTCAAGAACGTTCAGCAGCCGGCCGAGCTGCGGCCAGAGCTAGAGGGCGATTAGGAGGACGACCAGAGAAGCTAGACAAGAAAGAAATGGAGATCCTTAGAACGCTTGCTACCAACGGAACATCTATCAAGGATATTGCTGAAATGTGGGGAATTTCTCGAACAACAGTGTATCGATATTTAGATAAATCATGAAGTTTTTTGGTACGTAGTAATAACTCGAAATTTTTATATGTTATCTTTAGCAAATTCTTAAAAGATATTTTTAATCTGTTTTCGGATTAGAAAAAAGTCGATTGTCAAATCGATCTCTAAAGATAGAACCTGTAGCAAAATGAGAGAAGAGATTGAGAAGTAGAGGTGAATGGATGATTAACATTCCATTAAGTCGGACCCCCAACAGCCTGAAGATCAAACAACTTCCGGAAGCACCCATGGCCAATGTAGAGACCAGTGTAGAATTGGTTTCATCCCAAGAATATGACGCCTTTTATTTTCGTGCGCTAGAACAAAATCAAATCAGATTAAACCGAGCCCAGATCGAAGCAGTACGCCATGGAGAGGGACCGTTATTAACATTGGCTGGAGCTGGCAGTGGAAAAACGAGTGTACTGGTTTCCAGAACAGGTTATTTATTAGTTGTTCGCCGGATTCCCCCCCGAAATATACTCCTTTTAACGTTTACTACAAAAGCAGCCAATGAAATGAAAGAACGTATTGCAAAGTTACCGGGCATGTCATGGAGTCAAGTCAAGCAAATTACAACAGGTACTTTCCATTCTTTTTTTCTTCGAATGTTAAGAGATCAAGGATACCAGCAAAAAATTTTAAGCAATGAGAAGTATAAACAAACCATTTTGAAAATCATTTTAAAAGAATTGGGTTATCAGGAGGCTTACCAACCGGAAACTTTGTTAGCTCTTTTCTCCTTTTATAAAGGTCGTATGAAAAAACCGCAGGATCTCCTGATTCAGACTGAGATTGAAAAGGAAATCCAGACCATTTTCACTCGTTATGAGGAGTGGAAACGGCATGAACACTTATTGGACTTTGATGATATTCTCATGGAAGCCTATACTCTATTTAAGAAGAATCCGGTTCATTTGCAGCATATTCAAGAAACCTATCAGTACGTGATGGTGGACGAATTTCAGGATACCAACCCGATTCAATATGAACTAGTAAGGATGGTCTCCATCCCCCAAAATCATATCATGGTGGTCGGGGATGATGATCAAACGATCTATTCTTTTAATGGGGCAGATCATAGCCTTATTCTAAATTTCAATGACCATTACCCGAATGTGAAGACCATCACGTTGGACGTTAATTATCGGTCTACGACAGCCATCGTAGGATTAGGGAATGAGATTATTCGTCATAATCTTAATCGCCATGTGAAAAGTTTAGCTGCAACCACTCAAAACTCACAGGGCCCTTATTTTATGCGCCCCACTACCACAGATGAGGAAGCGGAATGGATTGTCCAACTCATCCACGACCAAGTGAAGGAAGGTAAAACGTTTCGAGATTTCTCGATTCTGTATAGGACAACTACATCTTCTCGGGCTATGATGGAACAATTGATTTTAGATGAACTTCCATTTATCTCTTATTCATCGGGTGAGGTTTTTTATGAACAAGCTACAGTGAAGCCGTTGATTGATTATATGAGGCTTTCTCTTCATCCGAAGGATTATGCCGCTCTGGAAGGAATTATCCCTTCCTTATACATGAATAAGGATATGGCTATGGAATGGGCCCTGAAGAAGGAAATGACAAAACCGGAACCTTCCCTTCTATTTCATTTACTATCGATGCCTGGGCTTAAACCGTACCAACGGGAAAACCTCCGCAAAAAAATCCAATTGATTACGGAAGTCAAAACACAAAAACCTCAAGATGTGGTGAAGTCTCTAAGGACAAGTTATGAGAAGTATTTAGATGCCAATGAACGCCAGAATTTAACGCTTCATAAGGAAATCATTAAGGAAACGTTAGATGAATTGGAATCATCGGCTAAAAGATTTCAATCCGTTATCGATTTTTTGAATTTCATCGATCATGTGATTGAAACCAATAAAAAAATGGAAGAACACAGAAAGAATCCCGATGTAGATGCTGTCTCTTTGATGACGATTCATAAATCAAAAGGGCTAGAGTTTGATACCGTTTTTCTGATCGGTATGTCTGAGGGTATCCTCCCCCATAGTTCTGCTTTGGAAGCCTCCGGCCGCGAAGATCTAATTCATGTCAAAGAAGGGCAAGAAAAGGTCGAGGCCGCAATTGAAGAAGAACGAAGGTTAGCCTATGTAGGGGTAACGAGGGCCAAACAATCGCTATTTGTCAGTTCTCCATCACTATATCGGGGTAAAAAAGCAGATGTTTCACGTTTTTTGATCGAAGCTTTTTCCACTCCACAAGAGCAAAAACAAGTAAAGACTGCTCCCTTGGTCAAGTCGAAAGATAAAATGACTGTTCACGAAGATTTATTGGCTTGGGTTTGTCATAATCAAACGTGCAACACTTGGATGAGAATAACTAACTACCTTGAAAAATCTAAATATTGTCCATTATGTGGGTTTCCCATGAAAAAAGAGAGGAAACAAATTGTAATCCAAGTGTAGAAATGGTTTAGAAGGCTTCCTGTTAAGAGCCTTCTTTTTTATATGTAAGGCCAAAAAAAGTGCTCCCCCTCCTCTTCATATTTTTTATAAACGTATTTGATACTTTATAAACGGAAAACAAGTCGTTTTTGATTCGCCATAGAAGTATACCTTTATAGACTATTGAACTGTTTCTGTCAGATTCATTGATTACATATTTGCACCCTTATCAAACAAGAAGTAAAAAATAAATTTACAAAACACCGTGATATAATGTTGTAAAGTTTAAATCGGAAGGGGAAATTTGTATGCAAGAAAACCAATTAGTCCATTTGCTCCGTTCCGTAATCCAAGAAGAATTAAAACCAATTAAAGAAGAATTACAGTCACTTAAATCTCGCCAGGTTGAAATGTACAATATTCAGCAGGTATCAAAACAAATTTATATTTCTTATTGACCATAATCACCTCATTTGGACAAGATATTAACTTTAAATATATATTGTAAAATTAAGTGTTATATTCGAATCCGTTGTTCCGCTACCATGAAAATTAAATTCTGAAAGTAGGTAAAAAAGGCAATACTAAAGAAGACGCAGCTCATTCATTTTTTAAAAAAGGGGAGAGCGCCTTATTCATTGGGGGTATTGCTGGTAGATGGACTGGATCAAGAAGCTTCAGCTTCTTTTATGGAGACGATGTAACCTAATCCTTCAAGTCTACGTAAAGCGTGCCGAACAATAGATTGTTCTCTTTGCTTATCGAAGTAGTCTTCGCCTAAGTCTACGTACATTTCTTTACGAGTTAAAAGATAATAAGAGATACGCAAGATGGCGTGAGCAACCACAATTCCTGCTCGTTTCTTACCTTTTCGTGCGGCTGTACGTCGATACAGTGCACCCAGGTAGTTTTTCGATCCTTTTAACGAATGAGCTGCTTCGGTTAACCCTGCTCTTAAGTATTTGTTTCCTTTTTTAGTTTTGGAAGATTTCCTTTTGCCAGCACTTTCGTTATGACCAGGAACCAATCCAGCCCATG
>NZ_JBEGDL010000079.1:0-6115 GCF_040813775.1 Ammoniphilus soli | reverse complement strand
TCATGAGCAAGCTGGCCTCGGAAAATCCTGATTTTGACCGCGTATGGAAAAGCCAGCAGGAGTATTTGGAGAATTATGCCCGATATCGGGATATGCAAGGAGATTGGGGATTCGGCAACAACTTAATTATACCTGACAAAAAATAGTCGAATAACGATAATAGGGTCCTTGCGGGCCCTATTGCTTAAAGAATTAAAAGTTTCTCATGTATCCGGGGCTTGGAATCCAAAAGAAAGACGTATTAGGGAGGGGAATAAAAATGATAGAAACGTCGAATACCTCTTCGATGAAAAAAGAAAACCTAATAGATCTGCTCTACCAAATGGAGCTGATTCGATTATTTGAAGAGAGAGTAGAAAAGTTGTTCCAACAGGGAAGAATCCACGGAACCATGCACTTATGCATCGGTCAGGAAGCGACAGCAGTTGGCGCCTGCGCGGTCTTGGAGGAGCATGACAAGATTCTGAGCACCCATAGGGGACATGGCCATGCGATTGCGAAAGGCATGGAGATTAACCGGATGATGGCTGAGCTCTTAGGCCGCGTGACCGGCTACTGTAAAGGGAAAGGCGGCTCCATGCATATCGCGGATCTGGACAAAGGCAATCTAGGAGCTAACGGAATCGTGGCCGCGGGGCTTCCGCTGGCCACAGGTGCAGCACTTGCTTCAAAGATGAAGAAGCTTGGCTATGTCGTGCTTTGCTTTTTCGGGGATGGGGCAACCAATGAGGGCGCTTTTCATGAAGCTTTAAACCTGGCCTCTATTTGGGATCTTCCCGTCATTTTTTTCTGTGAGAATAATCAGTATGGCATGTCCGGGTCAGTAAAAGAAATGATCAATATCGATCATATTTCCGATCGAGCCTCGTCTTATGGAATCCCCGGAAAGGTTATCGACGGAAATAATCTGTTCGAAATCATGGAGACGGTCAAAGAAGCTGCCGATCGGGCCCGCAGGGGGGAAGGGCCGACGCTCATTGAAGCGCAGACGTATCGGTGGAGGGGCCATTCGCGTAGCGATGCCAGAAAATATAGAACCCGTGAAGAGGAAATGTATTGGAGAAATGAAAAAGACCCCATTATGCTATTCCGCAATAAGTTAATGGATGACGGAATCATAACGGAAGAAGACTACAAGGCTATCCAAGATAGGGTAAGCAAAGTGGTAGAGGAAGCGGTAGAATTTGCCGAAAATAGTCCCATGCCGGCTCTAGAGACACTAGAAGATGATGTTTACGCTTAAATTGGGAAGTGGAGGTGCATTAAAATGAGAGAGCTTACTTATATGGAAGCAGTCCGGGAAGCCATGTGCCAGGAGATGCGAGTCAATGAAGATGTTTTCATTATGGGGGAAGACGTTGGGATCTACGGCGGGCCATTTGGACTTACCAATGGGATGATTGAGGAATTTGGTTCTGAACGCGTGCGCAATACCCCTATATCGGAAGCGGCATTAAGCGGATGTGCCGTTGGTGCTGCCCTGATGGGCATGCGTCCTATCATTGACCTTCAATTTTCGGATTTCATAACGATTGCTACAGATAATATTGTCAATCAAGCAGCCAAGCTCCGTTACATGTTTGGCGGGAAGGGAAAGGTTCCGCTTGTACTTCGAACTCCAGGCGGTTCCGGAGCCGGCTTTGCCGCACAGCACTCGCAAAGCCTGGAGGCCTGGATGGCCCATATACCCGGTTTGAAAGTAGTGCAGCCTTCGACCCCTTATGATGCGAAAGGATTAATGAAAGCTGCAATGGATGATGATAACCCTGTTATGTTTTATGAGCATAAGCTTCTTTATGGAGTAAAGGGGGATGTCCCCGAGGAGGCCTATTCGATCCCCTTAGGGAAGGCGGATGTTAAGAGAAAAGGAAGTGATGTCACGGTAATCGCCACTTCCATCATGGTACATAGATCCCTTGAGGCGGCCAAGCAGCTTGAACAAGAAGGAATTAGCGTGGAGGTTGTTGATCCGCGCACTCTGGTTCCTTTAGATAAGGACACGATTCTTAACTCGGTAAAGAAGACGGGACGAGTAGTTGTGGTTTATGAGGCAGTAAAACGGGGGGGATATGGGGCAGAAATCGCCAGTTTAATTGCTGAAAGCGATGCATTCGATTATTTGGATGCACCTATCGTTCGCTTGGGAGGCCTGCCGGTTCCCATGCCATCTAATCCCATACTTGAGAAAAAGGCTGTGCCACAGGTCGAAGATATCGTTCAAGCAATAAAATCTACCGTAATCAGATGATAGAAGGGGGGATCTGGATTGGCTGAACAAGTGCTGATGCCCAAGGTAGGAGCAACCATGGAAAGCGGGACTATTTTGAAATGGTTCAAAGAAGAAGGGAATCCGGTAGTGAAAGGTGAACCGCTTCTAGAAATTATGACAGATAAGATTAGTATGGAGCTTGAAGCCGAATCGAATGGGATCCTGTTGAAAGTATTAAGCCAAGCGGATGAGGTGATTCCGGTCCATCAAGTTATCGCGTATATAGGGAAAGCCGGAGAAGATATACAGGAATTCTCGCAGCAAACCGAGATGGTTAGTTCGGGCCCATTCCCGGTCAGCCAAGAGCGGGCAGGAGGGGCGGCAGAAGCCGATCCATTGGACCCTTTGGCAACTAAACCGAGAAGAACACCGGCTGCGAGAATTCTTGCGGACATGAGAGGGATAGACCTTCATCAGGTCAAAGGAACAGGACCAAACGGACGCATTCACCGCAGGGATATCTATTCCTTTATCGAAGAGAATCAAAAACCAGTCAAGGCCACGCCATTAGCCCGCAAGATCGCAGCGGAAAACCAAATCGATCTGGCAGAGGTTAACGGATCAGGGGTAAATGGAAAGATTGTTCGCGATGATGTACGGAAGGAACAGAGGTTTCCGCAAACGGAAGCGGCATCTGTCTTGCCTGAAAGAATAAAAATGGAAGGCATTCGCAAGGTCATCGCTCAGAGGATGGTTCAAAGTGTCAACACGGCTCCTCATGTGACATTAGTTAGCGAAGTGGATATGCTCCGCTGTACGGATCTTAGAAAAGAACTTCTTCCCGTGATTGAAAAGCAAACGGGATACCGTCTGTCCTATACGGTGATTCTGGTGAAATTCGTTGCCCATACTCTACGCAGGCATCCCATGGTTAACGCAACCCTAAAGGATGAGTATATCTTCCTAAATCCCCAGGTGAATATAGGCCTGGCCGTTTCCGTTCCCCAGGGGTTGGTGGTACCCGTTGTGAGGAATTCAGACGAGAAAGGCCTCAGGACCTTAACGGAAGAGTGCAAGGGCTTGGGTTCGTTAGCCCGTGAGGGTAAATTAAAGCCCGAACAAATGACAGGCGGAACGTTTACGATCAGCAATTTGGGGATGTACGCTGTGGATGCCTTCACCCCGGTCATCAATCAGCCGGAGTCAGCCATTCTCGGCGTGGGACGCATTCAAGAAAAAGCAGTAGGGGTGGACGGCGTCATTCAACTGCGCCCGATGATGACCCTTAGCCTGTCCTTTGACCATAGGATCATTGACGGGGCTCCTGCAGCCGCTTTCTTGACTGACTTAAAAGAACTTCTAGAAAATCCATACCAAGTCTTGGCATAAGGAGAAAAAATGAAAACTTATGATGTGGCAGTGATTGGAGGAGGACCTGGGGGGTATGTCGCCGCGATCCGCGCCGCCAAGCTCGGATGCTCGGTTGCCTTAGTGGAAGCGGATCAATTAGGAGGAACTTGTTTAAATCGAGGGTGTATACCTTCCAAAACTCTCCTCCGGCACGCAGAAGTGATCCATCAGATTCAACAAGCGAAAAGCTGGGGTATCGAAACAGGGGAAATGAGTTTTTCGCTCGAAAAGATGATGGCGCGCAAAGACCAGGTAATTAAGCGCCTTCGAAATGGTATAGCCTCTCTTTTAAGGGCAGGAAAAATTGATGTGTACCAAGGCATGGGTACCGTTCATGCTGATCGAACCATCACCGTTCGAGCCGGGGAACGAACAGATCAGCTAACGGCCAGAAGTGTCATATTGGCTACAGGGTCCTCTCCTTTTGTTCCGTCTTTTCCGGGAGTGGAAGAGACGGAGGTCTATACAAGCGATACCATCTTTGATATGAGGGAAATTCCCCAATCGATCGTGATTATTGGGGGTGGGATTATTGGTGTTGAGTTTGCTTGTATTTTCGCCAGTCTTCATGTTCGCGTGACGATTGTCGAGATGGCAAAAACATCGTTCCGAGTGAATCTCCTGATGTCGCCGACGTCTTGCATCAATCCTTACAGGAAAAGGGGATTAGCATCCTGACGAGCTCGAAGGTGCAAGCCTTAAAGCAGAAAGGGAAGGAGAAATGGGTTACCATCCAAACGCCGTCCGGGGAATTGGAGGTCCTCGTTGCTGATGCACTATTGGTAGCGGTTGGCAGAAAACCGAATCTTTCTGCCGTGACCGAATTATCTTTGGAAATGAATGGTCCTTATGTGTCGGTAAATAAACAGATGGAAACCAGCATTCCAGGAATATATGCCGTGGGCGATATGAATGGAGGATGGCAGCTGGCTCATACGGCCAGCGCCGAAGGATTGGTAGCGGCGGCAAACGCGGCAAATATTCATGAAGAGATCGATTACAGGGTAGTTCCGCGATGCGTCTATACGCTCCCTGAAATAGCGAGTGTAGGTTTATCGGAGAAGGAGGCGAAGGAACAGGGATACGCGGTAAAGGCAGCCACCTATCCTTTTGCAGGAAACGGCAAAGCGCTTGCGATGGATGAGCGGGAGGGGTTCGTAAAAATTATTGCCGAGGAGAAATATGGGGAAATTCTTGGAGTGGTTATGGTTGGTCCTCATGTTACGGAAATGATTTCAGAAGCCTCGGCGTTTATTTATCTGGAAGGAACCGTAGAGGAACTGAGCAAAATGATCCATCCGCACCCTGCGCTTTCGGAAACGATTTATGAAGCGGCCGCATCATGGCTGGGTAAGGCGATTCACAAATAAGGGGAGGCAACCTGATGAAAGCGCTTGTTAAAGTGAAGCCGGGTAAAGGAAATCTGGAATGGATGGATGTTCCAGAGCCGGAGTGTATGCCCGATACGGTTAAAGTTGAGGTCAAATATGCCGGAATTTGCGGGACAGATCTTCATATTTCCCATGACACCTTTAAGCATAGCCCCCCTGTGATTCTAGGACATGAGTTTTCGGGCGTCGTCTCCGAAGTGGGAAGAAAGATCACGAAAGTAAAGCCGGGTGACAGGGTAGCTGTCTTGCCCTCTAATGCTGGCACCTGCCGTTCGTGCGAATATTGCAGATTGGGATATTACTGGTTCTGTGAGGACCGGAAGGGGATGGGAATCGGACTTGATGGTTGCTTTACCCAATACGCCGTTGTGAAGGAAGACATGGTTTATAAAATTCCTGATCACCTCTCTTTTGAGGAAGCCGCCCTTTCGGAGCCTTTAGCAGTTGTGGTGCAAGCGATTGAAGAACTGACGGATATTAGAGTCGGAGACACCGTTCTTGTGTCCGGACCAGGCCCTATCGGGCTAATATGCGTAGCGCTATTGCGAACGAAAGGCACAAAGATCATCGTAGCCGGTACAGGCGCTGATTCGATGAGACTCGATTTGGCGAAAAAAATGGGAGCCGATCGAGTGATTGATGTCAGCGTGGAAGATCTAGATGCAGCGATCGATCATGAAACCAATGGAAAGGGAGTGGATATTGCCGTCGAATGTGCCGGAGCGGCTCCATCTGTTTCCGCTTGTCTGAAGGTTTTGAAAAAGAGGGGCAAATACGTGCAAGTGGGTATTGTCGGACAAGAAATCACGATTCATTTTGACGATCTTCTATATAAGGGACTCCAGGTTTATGGCAGCGGAGGGCATTCCTTACGTACGTGGGAACGAGTGATGAAGATCCTGGCCCAAGGAACGGTCGATCTCGCTCCCCTGATTACCCATAAAATCCCCTTAAGCCGGTGGAGAGAAGGATTTGATCTTTGCGAGACCAAACAAAGCGGAAAAGTTCTTATGTTTTATGACCTATAAATTTGACTGGAATCAGTGGAAAGAGGAGGGATCCTATGGAGGTTATAAAAAAGATTACCCGAATCATCGATGGCATC
>NZ_JBEGDL010000078.1:0-6497 GCF_040813775.1 Ammoniphilus soli | reverse complement strand
CGTGTCGCTCCTCATGTCGCATCAGCGGTAGCTGAGGCTGCCCAGCGCAGTGGAGTAGCAAGACAATTGGTGAAAAATTAAGTAAAGAAAACTAGGCTGGCGCCAAGCCTTAAGGCTTTCCTTACCTTGACATCAACCCTACGGGTTCATTTAGATAAAATTTTATTTTATCTAAATGAAGGTGAAATCTTGATGTCAAGGTAGGGAACGACGGCAGCCTAGTTGCACTTATGCAGATAAAGAATTCTAGATATTTTATAAATTCTTATCTGCCAAAAAAAGGGGCATAAACAGTGTTTATGCCCCTATCCTTTATTTTGATTAATTTCGTTTTTGCACTCCAAGTCAAGAACACTTGGAGTTTTCGCAGCGATCAGAAGCAGAATTGACCCTTGCTCTTTTCAAGTGGGAATTAGTCATGGTTGATTGGCTGTCCGCGATTGGGTGTGGACATTCCATTTGAACGTAGTCAAATGGAATTGATCATCGCTAAGCTGCCTAAGGCCACCACCAGGTAATCGTATTCCAGCCTCTCTTCATCGGCTAGTTGGACAGCGCTTACATCTGGATGAATCGCTTCCACAACTGAATTTTTAGTCCAAAAGAAAAGTGCCCAGCGGGCACCAAGTCAAAACATATGAATCCGAACAACCGTATCGTTCCAGGCCTGCCCCCCTCCAATCGGATCGGTCCAATCGGGGATCAGTCGATTCGGGTTCACGCCCTTTCCTTGTGCTGTCTTGCCATACTGCCAATGTCCAAAGCTAGCGGAAATGGCCAGCACACGCGGGTGGATCGCTTCGGTTAGGTAGGCCTTCACCATCAGCTCACCTGTTTCCGAAATGATGCGAAACTCCGTCCCCGATTTAATCCCATAAGCTTCTGCGGTTCGCGGGTGAATCCAGCATGGATTATCGTCAACAATTTCCGTCAGCCACGCTTGGTTGGCCGTTCTGGATTGCGTATGCACATTCCATTTGAACGTCGTCAACACCAAGTCCTCCTCATTCAAATGCTGATGGGCTTCAATCGGATGATAGGTGGGCCACACCACCTGTTCCCCGCCTCCTTCGGGTATCGTAAGTTTACATTGAAACCGCCGATCCGAAGTCGAAAATCCTTTGACAATGTTACCTTTCCACACTCTTCCTACCATTCTCATGTTCCCGTCTTCCCCGATTAGGTAAGCGAGCCCCTCCTCCTCTGCCCGGATGTTCGGATCAGCTAAAGTATAGCAAGTTTCGGTGAGATAAGGCTCGTAGGGAACAGACGAGGACTCCTTCGTCCACATCCCTTCGGCCTTCAAACATTCCAAACCCCCTGGTACGGGTGCTGCCCACATTCGTACAAAGTGCTCCGCACTTTCAAACGGGAAGTAATAGGCCATATCTTCATCCATCCGGTGAGCGAGGTCGATGAGCGTTTCCCGAATGTCTCGGCATTCCCCCGGAGGTGGAACCACCGGTTGGCGAAGACCGACATAGGGCTTGAACGCAAACGAATTCCTCGCATCCAAGTCCCACTTTTCCAGAAACGTGGCGTCCGGCAAGATCAGGTCTGCCACTTCCGCCATTTCGCTGTAAAACGCATCAATCACCACATGAAAAGGGATCTTTTCTTCGTCTAGCAGCGTCTGCTTCACGAAGGTGGGTCCTTCCGGCCAGCTCATCGGCGCATTCACATAGTAAGAGAGAAGGGTATCCACCCTCGCCCTTCCTTCCGCAATATACGGAAAAATGGTACTGGAAACCGCTTTAGGATAAAGCTGATTGACGTAGGGGAAAACGGAAGGATGAGAAAGCTCGGTGCGAACCTTTGGTTTCGTCGGAAGCGGGCCCGGCTGCGGGACCGTATCATTCACGTCCCCTCGAATCCAACAGCATCCTCCTTTTTTTCCCAGACTCCCTACTAACGCGTTCAGACATAGAATTGCCCATTCGTTATGAAATCCATTTTCATGCGCGTGGGCTCCACGGTTCGTTAATGTCAAGGCACGCGGAGCGTGGGAGGCAAAGTCACGGGCTAAAGAGGTCAGGAGCTCCGCTGGAACTCCGCTTTCTCGTTCCGCCCACTCGGGCGTATAAACGGAGTAGTGCTGGCGCCATTCCTCAAGCGTCGCATTGGTCCAATCCTCTAAAAACTCGGTGTCCTGTAAATTCTCTCGGAGAATTACATGACCGATAGCTAATGCTACGATGCCATCTGTCCCAGGAAACAGGGGAATCCATTGGTCGGACTGAGCGGCAGTATTGGATAGCCTGACGTCAAAGGTAATGAGGCGCGCTCCGTCCCTTTTCGCTTTCGCTGCGCGCTGGAGCATGCCAACGTGGCCTTGATGGGCTTCATAAAAATTGCTGCCAAAATTGAGGATAAAGCGGGTATGCTCCAAATCCGGTGTATCCCAATCGACATCGCCAAGGGCTGCCCGAATGGCCATCCGCTTGTTTAAGGAACAGAGCCCTCGATGTCCTAGCCGATGCGGGGTTCCAAACGCATCCGTAAATCGCTCCAAAAACCCATTGCTTCGATCGCGCCCATAGAGCAACACGAGCTCTTCGGGACGATGTTCTTGGCGAAGGGGGCGTAACCGGGTGACGAGCGTGTCCAAGGCTTGTTCCCAGGTGATTCTTTCCCATTCTCCGCTCCCCCGTGGCCCTTTTCTTCGCATAGGATACAGAATCCGATCCGGGTCCTCCACCATGTTAATCGCAGCTTGCCCTTTGGCACATAATTTGCCGCGCGAATTGGGATCCTTCGGATTTCCTTCCAGCTTGAGGATTCGACCTTCCTTGACCTTAGCTACCATACCACAAACCGTACTGCAGTTTAAACACATAGTGGGAATCTGTTGAACAACCGACATCTACGCTTCCTCCTTGATTCCATTGAGTTTGCCTAGACGTCGCTGCAGTTCAGGAGTCAGTCCTTGGTACCGGACGCGAGGACGAGTGGGCACGGGTTCCCACTGCCCATAGCCCTCTTCTATCTCCCGTCCAAAGCTGATGGCATCCGTGGGGCAAGTACTCACACAGGCAGGCTGTTCCCCTACTTCCAGGCGGTTGATGCAAAAATCGCATTTATCTGCCTGATTCGTGATCGGATCTAGATATATGGCGCCATAGGGACACGCCTCTACACAGGTCCCCGATCCGATGCAAGCAGCGGAATCGATGCGGACGATTCCCTCCTCTGTTCGCTGAATGGCCTGAACCCCACAAGCCTGAAGACAGGGCGCCTCCTCACAATGTTGGCAAAGGGTCGGGACAAACGATCGGGACGTATGAGGAAACGTCCCCTGTTCGATGACCTGCACTCGATGCCGGAAGCTGCCTATCGGAGCTCGGTGCTCCGCTTTACAAGACACCGAGCAGGCATGGCAGCCACTGCAGCTATTCAGGTTGATAAGCATGACGTATCCAGAGCTCATAGCGGCCTCCTAATCCAACGGATCATAGCCGTGATGTATGAAGATTTCTTGCCCTTCATTGGAAAGTGAGAACTCTAAAAACTCTTGAGCTAATTCTGGATTCGGGGACACATTCGTGACAGCGATATAATTGGTCGCTTGAACGTTATACTCCTTCGGAATCTCCACAATGTCCACTTTTTGTTGGAAGTCTGGCGTTACGTCTGTTCGGTACACGATTCCGGCTTGGGCTTCGCCTAGCCCCACCTTCTGCAGTACTTGTTTCGTGCTGGTTTCAAAGGACACCACATTATCTAATACACGCTGCGGAAAATCCTCTCCGTATCCAACCTTCGCGTTATCAAAAATCTGTCGCGTATACGCCCCGATCGGTACATTATCAACGCCAATCACGAGCTTCACCGATTTGATTCCGAGATCCTCTAAGCCTTGAATGCCTGCCGGGTTCCCTTTCGGTACGACAATGACTTCATGTCCTTTGGAAACGGGGAAAAACTCATCGATCAGCCCTTGCTCCTTGACGGCTTCAATATGCATGAGGTCAGCGGAAAGAAAAATGTCTGCTTTAGCCCCTTGCTCTAGTTGCGTTCTTAAGATTTGGGTCCCGGCAAACGTAGCCCCCATTTCCACCGAGGGATGCTCTTCCTCAAACTTTTCCATCATCTCGTTAAATGGATGCGTCGCGTTAGCGGCCACCAAGGCGAACATTTCCTTCGTTGGCGCGACTGTGGCAGCCGTACTGACGGCATTGGTTTTTAGCCCGTAACCGGTTATCCCAACGGAGAGGATGACCGCCGCTGCGGCCAATAGTCCCTTCCATTTGGTCCGTTTTCCTCCCGTTGGGATCAGGCTTGGTTCGGGACTTGCGGAGGTCCGTGTCCGCTTCTTCACGACGGCACCTTCCACCACTCGGGCATGTTCTTCTTGTACCGAGGCAAAAACCTCTTGATTTACTTTATAATCCTGGGCTTCCACCAACTCCACTGGTACATCCGCTAGGATGGAAACTTCCCCTTCAATATGCAGGCGGACAAAGCCCCCTTGAAACGCCATATCTCTAATTTTCCCCGACCATTGGTATCGGCGAGGCTGCGATTCGTCCTTAATCTCGACATGCCAAGGATGGACGGAGACGAAGGATGGCTGTTCTTGACCTGGCTCCTCATGAGGAAGCAGGTTCGTTCCAATAAACTCCGCCACGAAGTCACTCGCCGGATACTGCGCAATCTCCCTAGAATTCCCCGATTGGATAATCACCCCTTGATCCATTACCGCCACCCTGTCCGCTAGCACGCGGGCATCCTCATAATCGTGCGTGACGACAATGCTAGGGATGGAAAGCTTCTGCAAGAGCTCCTTTAATTCCGTCCGAACATGTGAACGTGTGGAGACGTCCAGCGCGGATAGAGGTTCATCCAGCAAGAGCAGCTTCGGCCGGGTAACGAGTGCCCGGGCTAAAGCCACACGCTGTTGTTCTCCGCCAGACAGCATGGCTGGCTTTGCTTGGGCTAAATGGCGAATACCGAGAAAATCTAGAGCTTCTATGATCCGCTGCGTCCGTTCTTCCTGTTCCAAGTTAGAAATGCCGTAGCCTACGTTATTAAAGACCGTCAGATGGGGAAAGAGCGCGTAATTTTGAAACACATAGCCGATATTCCGTTCTTCCGGTGGCAGTTGAATGCCCTGCGATCCATCCCAAAGCGTTCGTCCATCCAGTTGAATCGATCCTTCATCCGGTGAAAGCAAACCTGCCAGCATCTTGAGCATTGTACTTTTCCCACAACCTGAATGCCCGATCAACACGAGCGTCTCCGCACCTATCTCTTGGGAGAGTTCTACTGTAAAATGACGCAGTCGCTTCTTTAATTGAAAAGATAACATGACCTACTTCCTCCTATCTATCGAGCTGTGCCCATAATTTTGCCTAAGAATTTTTCGATAAAGCTAACGAACAGCAACAAGGAAAAGGATACCGTTAACAGGAGTGCGGCAATCGAAACGGCCACATCAGCATCCGACTCCATTGCGGTGTAGATCGCGAGAGGCAACGTCTGCGTTTTACCTGGCAAATTCCCTGCAAACATCATCGTGGCCCCAAATTCCCCAAGGGCCAGGGCCCAGCTTAAGGCTACCCCCGTAAGGAGACCTGGCAAGGCGAGCGGCGTGCTGACGCGCCAGTACGTTTTCCAAGCATTAACGCCAAGCGTTTGCGATACAGCAATTAGCTGGTCATCCACCGCTTCAAACGCTTGTCGCGCCGTCGTTACATAGAAAGGGGAAGCCATAAAAATCTGCGCCATGACGACCGCAATCGAGGTAAACGGTACGGTCACCCCCAACACGCTTAGAGTCCCCCCCAGCATACCCCGCTGACCGAAGATCAGAAGCAATCCCACTCCCACAACCGCGGTCGGAGCCACGATCGGCATCTTCAAGGCGACTTCGAGCCCCTTCTTCCCTTTGAACTCGGACTTCGCTAACCAGTACGCTAAAGGCGTACCTAACGCGACAATAAAAATAAGAGCAATACTGGTGGTCTTCAAGCTTAAACTCAACGCCTGGTAGATCACTGGACTTTGCAGCTTCTCCAAGATCATCGCCGGACTCTTGGTGATAAACACCGACAATAAAGGCAATAAGAGGTATGTAATAATAACTCCAATAAGTAAAAATAAAACTAATTTTCCAACCTTTCTTGACAGAACCATTCTCTTCGCTTCCTCCTTTTACCTTTCATTAGTGATTGTTGATTTGACTGATTCGACGCAATGAATACAAAGACTTTCCCACTCCCTCTCAACATAATTAATCATAGATCATTATTTAATCATGATTAAATAATACATTATAAAGTAAATGTTATCAATATAATAATTTTTTGTTATAACAATAACAAAAAGAAGATTTCCAGGGCTAATTTAGCAAGAAAAAGAAAGAAGGGTGACCCCATTCAAGGAGTCACCCTTCCTTCTTTCAAATATAATACTGATAGTTTTCCTGCGTATCTTGAAGCAGAAAATGATAGTCCTCCATCTCCAAGCCTAATTCCTCAAAAACTTCAAATAGATTT
>NZ_JBEGDL010000077.1:0-6829 GCF_040813775.1 Ammoniphilus soli | reverse complement strand
AGGAGCTAAAACTCCTGTTTTTTCAAATTATCTCAAAAGTAACTTACTAAGCTAACGGGATTCGATAGCGCGGGGACGGATCAACATCCGTCCCTTACTTCGTTGCTGCGGGCAGATTAGCTTAACGGTGAAATTTTTGGTCATACATCTTACAAAGAATGGAACAATAAGATTTGATTATACATACAGGGGAGGTAAAGTTTGCTCTATATTTACAATGCGATGATTTTCTGGTTATGGGCAATTCTCGCCATACGAAAGGGCAAGTTTTCTTGGCATACTATTGTAGCCATTTACGTTTTTGCAGAAGCAATAGTTGATTTAGCGGAAGTTTTGTCAAACCAACTCTTACATCTTTATGAGTTTTCTACTCATTTGTTTAGCGATCCTGTTCGTTCTGATCGTATAGGCATTATGTTGGCTGATGTAATCATCTTGCCAGCTTCCTCCATCATTTTTTGTTATTATACGAATCCTAAAAAACCTTGGCTCAGTGTAGGCATATTTACTTTTATACATATAACACTTGAGCTGGTTTACCTTAAGTTAGATTTGCTGCGCTATCATCAATGGAACATTTTATTTTCAACCTTATTATATTTGGTTGGATTTAGGTTTTTAGCTTACTTTTCGAAGCGTTTTGTTGAATATAATCCTCCCGTGCCTTATTGGGTTCGTTTGTATTCTTTTACCTATACAGCTCTGGTTCTCCCCGGTGCCGTTTTTTCAGGAGTATTAATTAATTGGCACCAATGGAGACCAAATTTTTTAAGTAATCCTGTGGCGGATGATCGTCTTGCAGATATTGGTTTATGTGTGATCATTTCTTTAATGACTGCCTTTATCATTCCTAAAGTATCTTCTCGGTACAGAATGATGGCTTTTGTTTTACTTACATTAGCCTCAACTATCTTTGCGCTGTATTCACATTGGAGAGGGTGGTTAATTTATCACTATTGGAATCATTTACTAACCATTTTACGTTATTTTTTACCTTTTTCTTTAGTGATATGGTATGACCGCTGGGAATCGGGTTATGTACTGAATAAAAAGAAGTAAACGAACTATTTCTCAAGTTGACAACATGTTTGTTTAATGTCAAGTTACTTATTCCCCTAACGGGATTCGATAGCAGGGAAACGGAATCAGCATCCGTCCCCTGCTTTTTACCTTTCAAACGAGTAGCATAACGAAAAATACGTGCTAAAAGGGAAATGGAATTTTATGTTAAAACAGAAAAGGAAGGAGTGGACAATTTATGGCAAATTCGAAAAGTAACCTTGTGTTTGGCGTTTTAGGAACTGCGATAATAATTGGGTTGCTTGCTTTCTTATCAGGAATGCGCTTCTTACTGGAATGAGTCGAGAAGAAGAGATGGATCGCTTAACACTAATCAATCAAAATCTAGAAAAAATCATAACAACTCCTTCCGGCTCTTCAAATCCTTACGATTACGTTAAAGCGAATCAAAAGGAGTTCGATTACATTGTGGAACAAGAGGATTTAGCTTTAAATCATTTTTTAAATATATTCAGAAAGTCTGATTCTGATGGGTTAAAAGAATTTATTATGGCTTTGGCTTGCGTTGAAATTCTTGGCAAGAACAATCCTGTTGGAAAATGGCAATCTGGTCGTGATTGGTATAAACAATATGTCAAGTTACGTTAACGAGATTGGAGGGACGGAGATCTATAACGTAATAATTAAAATCATACAAAAAGCCTTAGCTATAATGCTAAGGCTTCTGATTGTAATTCCTTAAATTCATCATCATATGATGGTTTAACTGCTCCACGTTCATTAAGTTCACGAAAGATATCACGATATTCAACAATAGATATTACACCTTCAACATATACTCTTTGAAGGAAATCTAATAACTCATTCACGTTTGAGGGCTTATCCTTTTTTGACTGGATGAACTTATGAATTAAATTTTCTAACAAATTAATTCCCCCTCGTTTTTGATAGCGTTTACATCTACATTTTAACACGATATTTTGGTTTATTTTGATTTTAGAATATTGTAACTTCCGACATTTTATTACATCAAAATAGATAATTATTTCAACCCCTTTATACTAATATAGGGGCTTAGTCTGGGTGTGTGATTGAAGAAGTAAGGAAATCACTTACTAAAAGAACAGAAAATAGAATAGACTAGAATTTTACGATGAGCTGAAGGCGTAGTTTTTAATATTTTTTTACTTCACTAAAGGGCAGAATTGCTTAATAAAAGGAACAATTTAATCATGCTTATTGATTGTATTTTAATACTCATAATAAATTTTTATTTAGGTGTCGGTGAAGTAAGTGTTTACGTTCACCCCAGTGCCAAAGGAACAGGAGTTGGTGATTTCATCTTAGGCGAACTCATCAAGAGGTCAGAGGAAAAAGGATATTGGATGTTACAAGCGGGGGTTTTTCCCGAAAACATACCTAGTCTGAACTTGCATATAAAACACTGTTTTAGAGAAGGGGAAGGCGTGAATGGATCGGAAAAATGAATGGAGTATGGCTAGACACTTGGCTACTGGAAAGACGAAGACAAATCGTCCGAATCAATTAAAATAAGGATAAATCCTCACTCAAAGACAGTGAGGATTTTCTTTTTTAGGATTGCAAACCATATCTACATATCATCATTTGGTAATGTTAAGTTTTTGTAAAGCTTGATTCGAAATATAGACATTATAATCATAATTATATTACAATCATGATTATAATATAACTTAATAAATTAGCGGATTGTTTCAAAGTTCTAGGTGATCCGACACGTCTTAAAATGCTTTCGTTATTGAATATGAGAGACTGTTGCGTATGTGAATTCATCCCTGTTTTTAATATTTCTCAACCAGCGATCTCCAAACATTTGAATCGGTTAAAAGTGTCGGAGTTAGTGCAGGAGAATCGTAAAGGTCAGTGGGTTTTCTACTCTTTAAATCGCCAAAAGTTTGAGGAAGTCGGATTCTCATTGACGCATTTACCAGATGTATCCGAGACATTTAAAAAATTGGAGGAACAAGGACTACTGGTAAATTGTGAATAAAAAATTGATTAAAGGAGAGTGATTACAATGAGTGAGAACATCAGTAAAAAAATGTCGTTCCTTGATCGTAACTTAACGCTATGGATTTTTGTTTCGATGGCGTTAGGGGTCGGAATTGGCTACTTGTCTCCCAATTTTGTGGAAGGGCTGAACCAATTTCAAGTAGGTACAACATCAATACCCATCGCAGTTGGCCTTATCCTCATGATGTATCCGCCTTTGGCAAAAGTGAGATATGAAGAATTGGGTCAGGTATTCAAGGACTTCAAGATTTTAGGAATTTCTTTGATCCAAAATTGGATCGTCGGGCCCATTCTTATGTTCATCCTCGCGATTGTATTTCTTCAAGGTTATCCCGAATACATGGTGGGTCTGATCATGATCGGTTTAGCTCGATGTATTGCGATGGTCATTGTTTGGAACGATTTATCTAGAGGTAGTACCGAATACGCAGCGGGTTTAGTTGCCTTTAACTCCATTTTCCAAGTTCTTTTTTATTCCATTTATGCGTACTTCTTTGTTACTTTGCTTCCCGGATGGTTCGGCTTAGAAGGTATGGTCGTTGATATTACCATCGCAGAAGTAGCGAAGAGTGTATTTGTTTACTTGGGCATTCCATTCCTAGCCGGGATGATTACACGTTATAGCTTGGTCAAAGCAAAAGGCCGTGATTGGTATGAGAAAGTTTTCATACCTAAAATCAGTCCTATCACCCTTATTGCTTTGTTATTTACCATTGTGGTGATGTTCTCTTTAAAAGGAGATATGATTGTAAGTTTACCGCTTGATGTGGTTCGTATAGCGATCCCATTACTCTTTTACTTTGTGATTATGTTTTTGGTTTCTTTCTGGATGGGCAAAAAAGCGGGTGCCAATTATCCTGTAACAGCAACACTTGCTTTTACCGCATCGGGGAATAATTTCGAATTAGCCATTGCAGTTGCAATTGGGGTCTTTGGAATCAATTCGGGTGCGGCTTTTGCGGCGGTCATTGGTCCCCTTGTCGAAGTACCGGTCATGATTGCTCTCGTCAATGTTGCCTTCTGGTTCCAAAGAAAATACTTTAACAAATCTATCGCTGGCTAAGTCTTGAACAACAGAGATGAAGATGCAAATGGCGATACGAATTGCCATTGTGGAAGATGAACCAGCTTACGCTTTATTGATTGGATATAATCTCGAAAAATCAGGATACCAGACCAAAAACTATGCCGTCCAGAGAACAATTTTTAAACGAACTTGCTTCTAACGAATTTAAGCTAATTATCATTACTGTTCAACTTTCTGATGTGCATGGGTTGAAACTCTGCGAATAAATAAGAAACATAGGGGTTTCAACCCTATTCTAACGGGGTTCGATAGTATGATATGGGATGTGGGATGCTCCGGCATCCCTTTTCTCTTGTCAGAATGGGCAGTAATTAAACGTAGGAACGGGTTTACGGTTCACCGTGATGGAAATAATTACAAATATACACAACGAACGTTGATAATAAAATGTGGGGTGGTGCATGAAGGATGTACTTCTGTTTAAAATGTGAAGAATATCATGAGGATGATTCTACTGCCGACAAAATTTTAAAAACAGGATTTAGAACAAATTTAATCACTAAAGAGAAAGTGCATGTGGGAATCTGTGATCAATCTAAAGAGCCAACCCAGTAGACTGTCCGTTCGGTTAGTTATTCTGCTATCAGGATTCGTTTGCGTAATGATGTAGTTGCATTACTGTGCTAATGGGATTCAATAGGTTGAGGAGCAGTGTACCATTCACTGTTCCTTTTTGTTATTGAAGTATTGAGGATAGTTCAACATAAATTCTTATTGTAAAATGGTGAAAGAATCAATTGAATTATGTGGGGTACTTAAAGGTCGTTTTCGCAACAATTTATGAAGTCACTGAATAAAATAAAAATCCACTCTTTCGGACAGGTCGTCTATCAAAATCGTTGATACCCCCACTGTTAAGGCAAAAGGCAACCAGCTATGACTTCTTATCATATATTGAAAATAACTATCCTTCTTCGCTAACTAACTGTTTCAGGCTTTTAACTGCATCCATCGCATCAGAGCCTTTAGCTGAAATAATCACCTCCGATCCTGATCTAACGGCTAAACTCATAACGCCTATAATACTTTTTGCATTTAATTTTTTGTTTCCATCCTCGATATATATTTCTGAAGCAAAACGGCTTGCTTCTTGAACAAAAAAAGCGGCTTGACGTGATTGAAGACCATTCTTTAATTTGATTAACACTTTCTCTTGAACCATCTTTTATTCCTCCTAATTTTTAGTATCATATTACCAATTGAACGTTAACATAATACCTTTAGTATATTAATAGAGTGTTAATTATTGGTATTTGGTGTCATGAAATATAACAATAATGATTACAAAGGTGTTGAAATCGGTAATAAAAATCTCATCAAAGAGAAGATTGAATAAATTTTTTAGCCCTTAAATTGTCATCTGAAAGGCTTTTCAACATGGATGATATATGATTAGTTATTACATGGTTTCAATTTTTGTTTCCATTTGTTTTTAGCGCAGCAGGAAATAAAGGAGGTCTTGATTTGATTCGAACACTTGCCATATCTAAAGACCATCAAGTCATTCAGGATATTTCAATGGAACAACTGTTTGACCGGGAATTCATTTGGTATTGGGTTGATTTTAATTCCCCTACTGAAGACGAAGCAAAATATTTAGATACCCATTTTAAATTCCATCCCCTTGCCATAGAAGACTGTTTCCATTTTCTTCAACGACCTAAATTGGATTACTATGAGGGATACAGTTTCTTTGTCCTTCACGCATTAAATCCCGCAACATTGGAATCAAATGAAGTGGACATCTTTCTTGGGAGTAATTACGTGATTTCTTTCCACTTAAAACCGTCACCAGAGCTAGACATGACTTGGAACCGGATGAAAGCGGAGGGCAACCTTCAAAATCTTAATCCTGTCCATGCATTCCATCTTATTCTTGATAAAATCGTTGACCAATATTTCCCTACCTTATATCAAATTGAAGATAAGCTAGATGAATTGGAGGACTTAGAGTCAAAAACAGGACGAGCGCTTATGGAAGAGGTTTTTGAAATTAGGAGTGATTTGCTTCGTTTGCGGCGCAGTATTTTTCCGATGAGAGACCTTCTATATCGAATTTTGAACTCAGACCGTATTGATATCCCCAAGGACCAGAAAGCTTATTTTGGAGATATTTATGACCATTTGTTAAAGCTTGCTGAGATGGTGGAATCCAATCGGGATATTACCTCGGATATTCGTGATAGCTACATATCATTAAATGCAGATAGAACAAACAACATTATGATGACTTTGACCGTAATTTCAGCTATTTTTATCCCATTGACATTCATTGCAGGAGTTTACGGAATGAACTTTGAATATATGCCTGAATTGACATGGAAATATGGGTATTTTGGAATTCTTGGGTTTATGGGATTTGTGGGTTTAGGGATGTATTGGTGGTTTAAGAAAAAAGGTTGGTTCGGAGAAAATTAATTTGTTAAGGGATGAGATTCGTTTGCTATATGCTTTTCTATTGCTTTTGCCGGACTTGCAGAAATCGGTGGAGGATATCTGATTTGGTTTGCTTCACTATCGGGAGTTAAATAAAACAATTGGAAGTTCTGATGATACTTGAATTGAAGGTGGCAAACGAGTCAAATGAAGGCGCTGGATGTGCCTTTTGTTATTCCGCTATCCTGAAAATAACCCGCACTGCAGTTTGTTTTTTGGCAATACCAAATTAGA
>NZ_JBEGDL010000076.1:0-7333 GCF_040813775.1 Ammoniphilus soli | reverse complement strand
CTTCGGACGGAGGGAAGAGTAAAGAGGTGCTGGATTGGATTTAGAAGGCGAGGTATAGTACCCTGTTTCTCCCTAAAATTGGAATGGACAGGGTATTGTTGTTATATGGAAGTAAAAGTAAATTGTGTTGCTTAGATTTAATAGGGAAGGTGGAAATAGCAACTACTTTTGTAAAAGAGAAGAGTAGTCTTTTACAGTAATAGTGTTTCATTTGTGTACTTCTATAATATGAAGGTATATCTATATAAAAGGTTATTGCTAAAGGTGCTGAATTTAATTTAAAAAAGTTTGTAAATTAGATACTACCTTTACAAATGTTTGACAGGAGATTTTTTGAACAACGCGTATATTAGAGTTTTCTTGGATAAGCAGCCGGAGCGGTGGCCTATCTTACATACTTTAATTCATAATCATTAATCGATACAGCTACCACGATTCATATGCTCCAGTGCTCTTCTACGTTGAGTAAATGGGTGTAAAGATGGGTGTTTTTATTTATTCATGACCTAACTGATCTTTCACCAATAATGTCCTTAGAGTTCTCATATAGACGAGTTGCAAATGAATGACGCAACTTATGAGCCGTTAAGTTTGGCCCATGATAAGCATCCACATACTTCTCAATCATTTTTTGAACTCCACGTACCGTCATCCTTCCTGTTCCTTTTCGTTCAACCTTGGAAGGAATGAACAGAGGCTTAAAGTCAGGAAACAAACCATATCGTTCACTTCGAACTTCTAAATACTCCTTCAGATCAATCAGTGCTTGCTCATCAAAATACAATATCTTCTTTATTTCCTTTGCGGAGAACATTCAATGTTCGGTTGTGTCTATTCATATCATCGATATCTAAATTCACTAACTCTGATATACATAGACCAGATCCTAGAAAGAGGGAGAAATAGCCACATCTTGTTCTTTGTTCATTCGATGAAATTGGATTATGCGGTTGGCCGCCGGTCTTTTTTAGCATCGCTAATGAGCTGTGTCTCATAGATTTTCGGATGGAATATATTTTCTAGTGGCACAATCAATACAACAAATTGATATTTAACACAAAAAGTTGGTTTATGTTTGGAAACCATATTGAGTTCATTATTTTTGGAATGTGTGCTTCCCTCTACATAAGCTTTAAGTAACACAGTATGGCGATCAAAGAAAGAATTTTAAGAAATGAACAGAATTCTGCCTTTTATCACCCTAGGTGGCATGTTTTGAAGTTATCCCCTTAGTTACTCTTTCTGAATATCCTAAACCGAAGGAAATAAACAGCTAATAATAATAGAGGCATAAAGATTCCTAAAGTTATAATAAAAGGAATGAAAATCTTCTCATCCCAATACATCATATACGTAACATTAGGATAGACCACCTGTGAATAAACAACTAGAAGAAAACTCATTGGTAAAATGAGGACACGATAATCACTTAGTTTTAAGATTCGGGCTAGACCATCAACCCATACATAAAAATACAGAGTTAATTTGAAATAAATAGTTATAAGCCACAATGCGGCCACAATCGCTTCTATTCTTTGTAAAAAATTCCCTACATTAATCATTCTAGCTAGTGCATAACTTGGATACAGATGTCTCTCAGTCAATTCTACCCCAAGCACCGAAATGCTTACCACCGATATGATAAAGATCACAACCCCAGCAGAAAAAGTGGCCAGGTAAAACCCTTTTTTCGCCTTCTTAAGGTTATTTACCATAGGAAATATCATAAAAAAAGATACCGAAGTCAAGGCTGCTATACTAATAAAATCTAAAGAAGCCCGCAATACCGGCTTTATTCCTGTTTGAAATACAGGACGAAGGTTTTCAATCTCCATTTGTGGAGAAACGAAGGTGACCAAACCGATATAAAGTACTACAAACCATGGAAATAAGATCTCCGCCGTTCGAGCCAGCGTTTCAATACCCAGGCGCAAGGCAACCACAACAGGAATGGCAAAAAGAATCATAATCGAATTTATAGAGGCTCCAACCATGATTTGTGTAGTCATGAAGTTTCCTACATAAAATAGTAGGGTAGTAGCCCCCATAAAACCTATACCAAAAACATACAAAAGTGAAATCATCTTGCCCACCCATTTTCCAAAAATAACTTCACTATATTCAATGAAGGTCATTTGAGGAAAAAGGGAGGCCACCGTGTTATAGAGATAGATGATCAAAAATGATATGGCAATACCAATAATTATGGCAATTAAGGCATCCTGCTTGGCATCAGCAACTAGACCTGACGGAGTAACTAAGATTGTTGTGCCAACCGCGTATAAAAAAACCAATACAGCAAATTGGCGAACGCTTATTTTTATTTTCATGCTGTTTTTCAACATTTCCTTCCTTCGTTCTGTTGTATTTATTTCATAATCCCGAAATACCAGTCACTGAAAGGCTTAAAAACAAAGGCAACCCAATCAAGGGGATTGGCAATATCCATATTCAATGCTTGACCAATACTTATTCCTGTTGCAAATATCATGAAAAATATAAAAACCCACTTTTCTTTCTTCCCATAGTCTTTCAAAAGGAGATTAAATTCCAACCAAGATAAAAAAACGACCATTAACAGGATTCCGGCAACTGACAGCATTTATCCAAATTCCCTTTACTCAATATCTTTTAACAAAGAGTTGGTTATTGTACCCATCTGCTTGATTTTGGCTTCAACCTTAACCTCTACGGATAGAACCGGAAATTCCTTAAACCAAAGTTGTTCGAGTTTCTCCCACACTTCCGGTTCATCCCGTTCAAGCGTTGAACCAAAACCAAAAATATCAACTTTTAATTCTTCTTGAGCTTTTTTAATTGACTGCTCTATTTTTCGTTTGATATCTTGTTCAACTTTATTTTCTAATACATCAATTGTTTCGATTTTCGTAACATCAAGATTGTGGGTTTCAATATCGGAAATATTCCCGGTCACTTGTACTTCAACAAGGACTTGCGGTTTTCCATTTCTCACTTTGCCCTGGATTTTTTCCTTCACTTGAATAATTTCAATGCCAACCATCCCTTCCTTATAAGCGACGTCTTCAATGGTATTTTTTACTTTTCCCTGTGTATAGTTATATCCTTGGCTTTCATCCTCATTGAGCCATCCTATCAGTTTATCTTTATTAAAAACAGCCAAGCCGGTATATGTTAATTTAACTGGGACATCGATCATCTCTACATTTTCTTTTAAGTTCCCTTTTTCTCGCACCCCCTGAATTCGGAGTCCTGTCACGACCGGTGCTTTTTTTCCCTTAGTAGTTAATTCTTTAATTAAATCAGCCAATGTAGTCGCTCTCGTAGCAGCCCATGACTTTTCGGAAGTTTGAAGCTTATTAAAAATCTGTTGAGCCGGTATTTTTTCAACCGGAGTCATCACTTTTAATATATTCTCCGCTCTCGTTCCTCTGCTGATTACAATAAAGAAATCCGTTCGAAATTCCGGATTTCTACTAATAAAGTCTAAGATCTTCCCTATCCCTTGTTTGGCTAAATCTTCTCCAATAACGACCATCCGAAGATGGGCAAAATAAACTTTTCGAGGAGCCACCGTTGTTAATCTTCTAACCGCCTCAAACATAGTGTTTCCTGTTGCCTCAAACGTATTGACTGGTGAGCGCCCACCTCCACCCTTTATCGGATTTATTTCACCAGGATTCACGAGCTGGACGGTTATTTTGTAGTTTTCCCCAATTTTATCGATCCCCATTCCCATCGCAATTCCGAGTTCATTTAACTCCCGTCGGTTCGAACAACCTGAAATATATGTGGATATCAAAATCATAACAAACAGGAATAAAGCTTTTCCCTGCATAGATACACCTTCTTCATTCTTTCCTTGGCTTCGATTCCTGAGCCTCTTTTTGACGGATGATATTTTTCTGACTGGTAAAGTGCGGGCGTGAAAACATGGCCCATAAGGGAAAACGCAAAATAGCATCTTTTTGGTCAGATGGTATAAAGGGAGCAAATGGTGACATATAAGGTACGCCAAAAGAACGTAAGCTGGTCAGATGCAGCACTAAAAGAAATAGTCCTACTGTAATTCCAAAGAGTCCGTAAGTTGCACCTAGCACCATGAATATAAATCGCAATATTCTTACCGAAATCGCCATATTGTAGGAAGGAAACACAAAACTGGCAATGGCAGTAATAGATACCACGATAACCATGGCCGCTGATATGAATCCCGCTTCAACAGCCGCCTGCCCTATCACTAAAGCTCCCACAATAGAAACAGCTTGTCCAATCGCTTTCGGCATTCGAACTCCAGCTTCACGCAAGATTTCAAATGTGACTTCCATTAAAAACCCTTCGACCACAGCAGGAAAAGGGACCCCTTCACGTTGGGCAGCCAAACTGATAAGAAGCTGTGTCGGCAACATTTCTTGATGAAAGGTAGTAATGGCAATGTATAAAGACGGAGCCAAGAGAGCGATAAAAAATGAAAGATAGCGTAAGGTTCGAATCAACCCTAAATCTGAACGTTGATAATAATCTTCAGCGGCTTGGAAGTATTGAGTGAATAATGATGGAACCAATAAAACAAATGGCGTTCCATCAACTAAGATGGCTATACGTCCCTCTAAAAGCGCCGCCGCTACAACATCCGGTCGTTCGGTGTTACTCATTGTTGGAAAAGGGGTAAAAGTTTCGTCCTGGATTAGCTCTTCGATATATGCGGACTCCAAAATTCCGTCAATGTCAATACGATCAATGCGTCTTTGAACCTCCTCCACGATCTTATCATTGGCGATACCCTTGATATACATCATAGCAACATCTGTTTTGGTCACTCTGCCGATAGGTTTCGTTTCTAACCAAAGGTTAGGGTCTTTGATTCTTCTGCGTATTAAAGCTGTGTTTATCCGTAATGTTTCAGTGAAGGCATCCCGTGGCCCACGGATTACATTCTGAGTAGCTGGCTCAGTTACCCCACGGTGTTCCCAACCCCTAAGTCCTACGATTATGCATTGTGAGTATCCATCGATCATTATGGCCGTATCACCAGCTAGAATAGCGGTTAAAAGAGTTTGGATATCGTTTACATCTTTAACCTCTCCTACTGCTAACGCGTGATCTTTCAACATCTGAATAGGGTTACTATGGGAGAAGTGAGAAACTGAATCCCCCGGATAGGTGTTCAACATGATGGATTCCAAGATGAAATTATTCACTGACTTAGAATCAGCTAAACCATCCGTATATAAGATCGCTACCTTTATTGCTTCTTGACCGATGTATAATTCCCTAATAACAATATCGGAGCTGTTGCCAACAGCTTCTTTCACTTTACGGATATTTTCGTGCAGACTAGTATGTAATCGCCTTTTTTCATTCGAACTGTTATTGGAATCTTCTTTACTTCGCAACGAATGTTTAATACTTTTCAGAAAAGTTCTGATGTTAATTTTTTACACCTCCTCTTTAGCATTATTATCATGGGTAAAATGTAAAAAAATATGTATTACTTAATGTACGTGAATACCAGCCATATTCTTATTTGGATTAGGCATGGTACCTGGCGTTTTCGCCTCTGTGATATTCGCCATGCCGCCTACCATTCGCCTTTACCAGCTTAGGCATCCGTCAAATTTCCGATGAATTGATTGAAGCTACGGACGCCTTTGGATCTACTCCTATGCAAAAGCTGTTAAAAATTCAATTGCCTCTAGCCAAGCCAACGATCATCGTAGGAATCAATCAAAGTATTATGCTCTCGCTTTCCATGGTGGTCATAGCCTCCATGATTGGTGCACCTGGTCTTGGTACAGAGGTATAGCGTGCGGTTACCCAATTACGAATTGGGACACGCTTTGAAGCTGGTATTTCCATTGTAATTTTAGCGATCATATTGGATCGTCTTTCCCAAAATATCGGGCAAAAACAGAGGGGGATAGAATATAATGAAACAAATGATTTTAGGTGGTACTGCTGCTCTATTATCTTTATCTTTGGTGCTTACAGGGTGCGGTTCTGAGCCGACTGGAACGTCAGAGTCCTCGGGAGGAAGTGAATCCGTATCGATTGGAGAACATTTAAAATATGAAGTCATCGGCATTGAAGCAAGATCAGGAATACATGCTCTTACGGAACAGGCCTTTATCGATTATGGCATGAAAGATTGGAAATTAGTTGAAGGCTCAAGTGCAGGCATGGTTAAGGCTTATGAAAAGAATCAGCCGATTGTGGTTATGGGATGGATGCCGCATTGGAAATTCTCTAAATTTGATTTGAAGTTCCTGGATCAAAGGTATTTTCGGTGAGGGGGATGATATCCATAGCATTGTGAGATTAGGCTTAAAAGAAGAACATCCGAATGCTTACAAAGTTTTGGATCAATTCAATTGGAAACCCGAAGATATGGCTCAAGTCATGCTTATGATCGAACCGGATTGGAGCCTGGTATATCTGCTGAAAAGTGGATCGCAGATAATCAGGATAGAGTCAACAGCTGGTTGGATGGTACCGAAAAGGTAGAGGGAGATAAGGTAACGCTTGTATTTAATGGATGGCAGGATATCATTACCAGTACACATATTGTGGCTCATGCCTTAAAAGAGATTGGATATGATGTGAACCTATTACAAGTCGATGCAGCGCCGACCGATTTTTGCGGGTGTGGCAAGCAAGTGCTGACGCTTTTGTCGGGGCATGGCTGCCATCTGCTCATAGATCATATTATGAACTATTGATTTCATTTGGAAAATAACAATGGCAAAGCTTCTGCTTTGCCATTGTTATCCCAGTTAGTTTCTAATTATTTTATTTTCGTGAACTTATGAGCGTGAGCTGTCGTTTGATCATGTGAGATATCGGCTGCTGTATTTATATTTATTTTGTCAGACTTGATGGCTATTACTAAATCATAGCTCATCACACCCATGAGGCCAAATAAAGCAAGTATTTATAAATATTATTAAAAATGCGATTGAGGCATTAGAAGAAAAAGGGCAAATTCTGATTACAGCTCTTTTTTTCATTTTTCCGTTATCCAGTAGGTACAAGCGTTGTTATATAAAATATAAAACATTGAACTCAGCATTACGTATGTCAATTTTGAAATGTATAACAAGGTTAAACAGTAGTGGGAGAATCGAACACTGGAGCATACGAAGCATATACGTATTAAAAGAGATCCTAAAAAAATTCCTAACCAGTCTGGAAGAAAGATCGCACTATGGGTAATAGTGCTAAATGTTCCATCTAAGAAAAAAAGACGGGTGTCCCCGTCTTCTCATTTACTATTCTATGCTGAATTTTTTGCTTTTGTACCAGGTTTATTTGTAACTGCTTCCATAAGAATTTGGGTTTCACTTCGAATGGATTT
>NZ_JBEGDL010000075.1:0-7646 GCF_040813775.1 Ammoniphilus soli | reverse complement strand
TATAAGTAAAGGAGATGTTGTAAAAATTAACATCTCTTTTTTTACTAAACTCCCTCTCGCTGAGTAACCACATCTCATAAACAACAGTTTTTAAGATGTGGCTACTTATGGTTAATCATGGATAACTAGCTTATTCAAAACCCATAACAAAATTAAAGTCTCAATCTCATCTTAGAACAAGACTTTTGAGATAACTATTTCCATTCAATCTATTAGCAGTTCTTCGCTCTCTTGTGTACATTGATTAATCTAAAATCTAGGTAAAGATTCTACAGCATCAGCTAAATCCTGATAACTATCCTTCAAATACCGAGACGTCGTTGCAATATTACTATGTCCGGCCAGTCTCCTAACCTTCTCTATATCATTCCCCGTTGCTTTCAACATCCATTTGCAGAAAGTATGCCGAAACATGTGAGGAGTCAACTTCTTTTTCAGGGTACTATAATTTTCAATCATGGTCTGTATCCCTCGGATCGAAAACTGAGGGGATCGCTGGCTATAGAATACATAAGATGATTCAGCTACATGTTCTTTTTTGTTCGCCATTTCCGAGCGGAACTTCAACCAATCGTTCATTTCGTGTAGAAGGGTATTGGAAATCGGGATGGTCCGTACCTTGTTCCCTTTTCCTAGTACACGAATTCGTTTAATCTCTAAGTCAAGGTCGGTCAACTTCAGGTTTGACAATTCCTCGACCCGAAGACCAGCATATGTTAGAAGATAGACGACGGCCCGATCTCGGCGATATTTCTCTTCCGGGTCAACTCCGCGACTTTTCACCGGCGTTTTCCTCATCCGGTTTAATAGATCCTCAAACTCCTCTTCGGTCAGCCACATGATCTTTTCATGGTCCTCATCGGCCGATTTCAAATCTTCAATGTCAGCTTTTCCGGCATTTCTCTTCATCCTTTCCAAGAAAGATAGGCTTAACGTGTCCATTCCACGTTTGGTTTACGGTTAAAGTCAGGTGTTCTTTTCTCCAGAAAAGCCGCAATCCCCTCGATGCCTTCCTCGCTCTGCGCCATTTTTGCGATCGTTTGGGTTTCATTTTCCATTTGAGTTTCAAGCGTTTGATTCCATCCGCTGTGGAGCAAGCGTTTGGCTGCACCCAGCGCTGATTTCGCTTCATTTGCCAATTGCGCGGCCAAGTCATAAGAATGGGTCAGCACTTCAGCATCCGGAACTACCTGCGTTACGATCCCTAACTGGTACGCCTCCTGTGCAGAAAGCACTCTGTTCGTCAACGTAAGCTCCAGCGCACGCTTTAACCCTACAATGCGCGGCAAAAAGTAGCTGGATGACATATCCGGAGTCAGACCGGCTTGCGTGTAGGCCATTGTAAAGCGAGCTGACTCGCTGGCAATAACCAGATCGCAAGCCATCGATAAACTCATTCCTGCCCCTGCAGCAACTCCGTTAACTGCAGTGATTACGGGCGCATCCATTCGGGTAAATCGGGATACCGCCGCATGCAGATAAGTAGTCACTTCCTTTAAGTGCTGGGGCAAATCGGCTCCTTGCCGGGCAAAGCTCCTCAAGTCGCCTCCCACACTGAAACTCTTGCCGATGCCGGTTATGATTACAGCTTGCACTTCAGGCGATTCATCACACCGCAAAGCGACTTGCATCAGCTCTTTTGCCAATTCAAGGTTCATGCCATTGGCAGCATCAGGACGATGGAGTGTAATGGTTGCAACAAAATCCGCTATGTCAAAATTAAGAGTACTATAACTCATATTCAATACCTCCCGTGTGAATTACGAAACATTCGTGTCACTTTTTTCAATAACCCGGACAGCACCCTGAACTAGGCCATGGAAGCGGTTCAATTTCGCTTCATCAATCACCGAGTTGATATCGATTGAACGCATATTTCTTCCCCTATTTTTACTTTCCTAAGTTTGGTTTACAAAAAAGAAGTTCTTTTGCGGGAGGAATCCCATTCTGATTGCATGAAAGGCAAGCTCTTCTCTAAATTTGGGATGGGCGATGCTAATCAGGGCTTGGGTACGCTCTTAGATCGTTTTAGCCTTCAGTTCAACCTTGCCGAACTCCGTGACAATCATGTCCACATCATTTTTGGATGTGGTAATCACCGCACCCTACGGCAGCGTCGGAACGATTTTGGAAATGGTGTCATTCTTGGCAGTCGAGTACAGACAAATGATGCCGCGTCCATTTTTCGTGAGCCTCACGCCCTTCGTGAAGTCCGCTTGACCGCCTGACGAAGAATAATATTTGCCGTTGATGGTTTCCGAGTTGCATTGTCCCAAGAAGTCCACTTCTACAGTAGAATTGACCGATACCAAATGATCCAACTGAGCAATATTTCGAATATCGTTGGTTACATTGCACGGCAGGAAGAGAATCTCATTATTCTCATGAATGAAATCATATAAGCGTCTTGTGCCTAACGCAAAGGTAGCCGTCGATTTGCCTTTGTAAAGGGACTTGTTTTGATTCGTAATCGCCCCGGATTCGTATAAATCTACCCGAGCCCGCCAGCATTGGAAACGGCAGCCGCCAGTTCGGCATAAGCCAAGTAAGCTAGACCTCCCTGTACGATGGGATATTTAATACCGAAAATATCGGTTACTCGCGTTATAGGGACTAATTTCACTGGATACATCCAAAAACCCAACCGAGTTCCTAATGAATCGAGATTTACAGTAATAAAAATAATGATCATACCATTAAGTAATATTTCTACCACTCTCTGCTTATCCACTAATTTCAACCATATGGTCCACGGAACAATGAAAAAAACGACCAATAGCCACCAATTCCATGCACTAAACGCATAAAGAGACCAACGCTCGACATCTTAACTACTATAACTAGTGTGCTTAGGTTTTATAATATGATTGACAAAAGAAAGTCATATTAAGTAAGATTATTTTTGTACATTGTATACCAAAAGGAACAAAACCTTAATTAAACCCTAAGAAACGGACACATCTATCTGTTTTTTTAGGTATACATTATACAATCTCTTGCATGAGGTGGTTGGGTTGAGAAGTTATTTTATACTGGTGATGTGTTTTCTGTTTCTTATCCAATATTTTGTTGGTTCCCAAGGACTCCAATACTTCTTGGCCACATTTGCCCTTATTGCTTTCTTAGGAAGTATTACACTGGCAAGACCCACTCCGCGTTTTTTCAGCATACTGATGTTTTTGGCCGGAATAGTCTTCACCATCTTGAAAGGGGATGGAGTTGAAGCAGCTGTTCAGGGAATTACAGCAAATCTTCCTTTGTTGACCCTGCTTGTTTTCGTTCCATTATTATCCATCCCGTTGAAAATGGGCGGTTTTTTTGATTCCATATTGTCATATCTTAAGCAGTATCAGCATCATCCAAGAAAATTGTTTCTGGGAATTACTTCTGTCCTCTTCTTTCTCGGTCCGATACTGAACATTGGTGCCATTCGGATTGTTCATGAATTCGCTCAGAAATTACAAATGAACTCTACTTTTTTGTCCAAAGCCTACCTGGTTGGCTTTTCAACAACCATATTATGGTCGCCCTACTTTGCTGCCGTTGCCATTACGCTATTGTACCTGCAGGTGTCCATTACCGATTATGTACCATATGGCCTTGGCTTAGGCGTTTTGTTTTTAATCATTGGAAACCTCATGTTTAGTATTTGGGCCGGAAAGCAAAAGTTTGAAGTTAATAACCACCATGAAGAATCGGTATCTCCCGAGCATGGAAAAAGAATAAAGTTCCTTGCTGTCATCATCTTTTCATTAATGTCTGTAACCATTATCGCTGAATCGATCACCCATTGGTCCATGCTCGTGTTAGTTAGTTTTGTAGCCATTCTTTTTCCGCTTCTATGGTGCCTGTTCTCCAATCAGTGGAAATCGTTGAGGCAATATCTTATTGATTATCGGGATAACTCTGTCCCCATTATGAACAACGAAATTATTATGTATATTAGTGCGGGTTTCTTTGGGAAATCTCTTACTGGGACGAACTTTGGTCAAGGGCTCAGCGTATTCATGATCGATTTGGCGCAGATTTCCTTTTTACTGTTTGCCCTGTTTATCCTCATTACCATGGTTGGTGTAACTTATATGGGAATTCATCAAGTGGTTGTTGTCACCGTACTCGCCACCCAGATGGACCCGATCCTGTTAGGCACAACCAAAGAAACATTAGCTATGGTGATTATGCTTGCCTGGGCCACTTCTTCGGTATTAAGTCCGGTAAACCCTGTCAACCTATTGGTAAGCACTCTTGTAAAAAGGTCAAGCATACAAGTCGGGACGCGGGATAATGGGTGGTTTCTGCTCAGCATGTGTACGATTGGTATTGCTATACTTACCTTTTTTCATTAATAAAAAGGAACGGTTGCCTAAGACAATCTGCTCTTTTTTTCGTATAGTTATAGTCATTTTATTAAACAATTCTGCCCAATAGCAGAATAGGCTCCCATCAAAAGTGGCACTGCCAATTGTTCGATATCGCATCGATTAAAGATGCTGGAATTACAAAACGAACAGTGACGGACTTTAGCATAGAAGAACAATAATCATAGTTCGACAAGTGCCTGTCACCTGTCGAATAACTAGAAGGAGGAAAACCCATGGAACAGTTGGATATGATTCCACTGATCAGCAACTTGGGTTTCCCCATCTTTGTTTCCTGGTACTTACTCACTAGGGTAGAAAGCAAGATGGAGGCGCTGACTTCCTCAATCGCTGACATGACACAAGCGATTCATGGACGGAAACAGGAGACTTTGTTGGCGGAGACCCTACAAAAATTCCCCTCACCGTTTTGATGGTAAGGGGATTTTTTTGTAAAACCTTGTCTGGTGGAACGAGCAGTATAAAAGAGTGGGGACGAAAAATATGTAAAAATCATAAAACACCTTGTCTCCCCACACTTGTTCACAGGATTAAATAAGCATTTTACAAACTGCTTATACTACCACCCGCGATCGGCCATACGCTCGTTCTTTAAAAGAGTAGAGATCTCTATTCCTTTCATCGCTGTACCTAGATTTTTAGATAGTTGTCCAATCAATTTGTAATCTTGATAATGAGTAGTGGCCTCTACAATGGCCTTGGCAAATCGCTCAGGGTGATCTGATTTGAAGATCCCGGAACCTACAAATACTCCATCAGATCCTAGAAGCATCATTAAAGCAGCATCAGCAGGAGTAGCTACCCCGCCTGCCGCAAAGTTCACAACTGGTAATTTACCATTCCTATGAATGAACTCTAGCAATTCGTAAGGCGCCCCAAGATTTTTGGCTTCTGCCATTAACTCGTCATAAGACATTGCTTGAACTTTTCGAATCTGACTTTGCATCATCCGTTGATGCCGAACGGCCTCTACAATATTTCCGGTTCCTGGCTCACCTTTTGTCCGAATCATGGAAGCTCCTTCGCCAATCCGCCTTAACGCTTCTCCTAAATCACGAGCCCCACAAACAAAAGGAACAATAAATTCTTTTTTATTTATATGAAATACTTCATCTGCCGGAGTTAATACTTCACTTTCATCGATATAATCGACGCCTAAAGTTTCAAGAACCTTGGCTTCAACGATATGTCCAATCCTAGCTTTTGCCATGACTGGAATAGAAACAGCCTTCATTACTTCCTCAATAATAGTCGGATCAGCCATCCGAGCTACTCCTCCAGCTGCCCGAATATCTGCAGGAACCCTCTCTAATGCCATAACGGCTACCGCACCAGCTGATTCTGCTATTCTTGCCTGTTCTGCATTGACGACGTCCATGATCACGCCGCCTTTTTGCATTTCAGCCATGCCGCGTTTTATCCTTGAAGTACCCTTTTCACTCATATACTAATCCCCCTGGCTATTATTAATACTCATTTATTAAAAAAATTCTTAACTATTAATGCAGAGCATTATTCCACTTGAATTTGATCGTCAGAGTAAGTCACAGAAATAATATCCTGACAGGCCCAACACACACTTCGATTCTGCTCCATAATTGATAATTCTTCTTGACATTGTACACAACGGTCCATTACATAACCTCCTCATCTTTGGTTCGTATTTTGAAAATCGCTATCTCGTTTCAAAATTCATTTAATTTATATAGTAACTTCGGCAAGATTGAATCCATTATCTGATTCATCATCCCAAGAAGGAAAACATATAGTAAACTGAGTTCCCTTCTCTTTCTCACTCTGAACTTCAATCGTTCCGTTCATTAGTTCAACGAGTCGGTAACTAACCATAAGGCCAAGTCCGGTTCCATTTTCCTTTGTGGAATAGAATGGATTTCCCAGACGAAGCATTTCCTCTTTTGTCATTCCCTTTCCAGTATCCCTAATTCGTATAACCACTTGGCTTTCCACACGATAGGCGGAGATAAACAACGTCCCATCTGCCGGAGTGGCTTCAATGGCATTTTTCATGATATTCATGAATACTTGCATTAGCTTGTCAGGTACCCCTTGGACAAAAAGTGATTCCTCTATATTTTCTTGAATAATTATATTCTTTTGTATTGCATACATATTGAGTATGTCTTTTAGATTTTGTAATAATTGAGTAATTTTTACTTTGGTTGCTCTTTCATTACATGGTTTTGCAAGGGATAGATATTCGTTGATAATAAATTCTGTACGTTTTAATTCAACTAACATTAAATCAGTATATTTGTGATGTTCTTCAGCTTGGAGTTCTCTTTTCAGAATTTGTGTGAATCCTTGTACCACAGTCAAGGGATTCCTTATTTCATGAGCAAATGAAGCAGCTAATTCTCCAATTACATGATTCTTTTCGGCACGATGCATTTTTTGCTGTAAGACCTCGTTTTCTCTCACAGTCTCAATCATAACGATGACCATCCATATACAGATAAATTGAACAATTAAATAGACTGGATAAAATTGAATATCCCTATATAAATGATTTTGGTATATGTTGACAATACAAGTTAAGGTACTGAGAGAACAGAGCAGAATGACTGTATACACTTTTCGGCTTCGACTATAATATGGATAGCGAGGAATAAGAAAAAAAATAAGAAGTAAGATGGGAATGTGAGAAAAAAACACATATACCCCTGCCTCCCATCCAATGATTATACGATAGAGAAATGATATACCTGCTACTACAGTACCTACTTTATATCCTCCATATAAAAAACCTAAATATATGGGGATAAAGCGTAAATCATAGATCTGGTCTCCAAATACTGCGAAGGGAAACATAATGCATAACACACTTGCAACTGATAATAATATACTTGGCATTATAAGATGAAAACGCTCAAAGATTCTTCGAGGAAAACAGAACCAGAAAAAAATTGAAAGTAACACAATAAAAAAATTTAATAACAGATTATTATATTCCATGACACATTCTTTCCTCACACAATAACGATACATATTAATTCGGAAGCCGAAATAGTTTTTTCGTGACTTAGTAGATTTAATTAAATGTCTCTTAAATGAATCAATTTCATAATTGAGTTTCCTAAAAAACTGTAGACTTTACCTAGTAGGTAAAACGTGAGTTTTTAAATTAAGCCACTGCCTTTTTAGCGTTTTCCATCTCCTTTCGAATCCGATCTACAGCTAACTTGGATGCATTGTAAACAAGAGTAACCAGATCAAAATGGACTTTGGCTCTTTTTCCAGTACGGTAGC
>NZ_JBEGDL010000074.1:0-8274 GCF_040813775.1 Ammoniphilus soli | reverse complement strand
AAAAACTAAGAAAACAAGAGAAAAACGGAGATATGCATTTGTTCATAGAGGGAGGTTAGTTTAATAAGCGTTAAAATTACCGAACCTTGTCTTATGAATGTTTTTGGAGGGACGTAATGAAGGGTAAACTTTTTTTACTTGGATGGTTATTGTTGACGCTCATGATAACTGGCTGCGATTCTGTTCGGTTAAACACAAAAGGAAACGCCAATCTAAGTTGGGTAAGTTTTATACATATAGATGATAGACACTATCGAGGGGATTTTAATTTTGTGTTAACAGACCCATCCAAAATTGGGGTTCAAATTGGTGAGGTCGAGTTTAATACTTCAAAAAATGTGTCTAACCCTGAATATAGAGTAAGAAATGGTGATTCTGCCTTTTTAGAAGAAGGAAGTAAGATTTATGCCATTAAAGGTTATCCTGATTACTCCTATATCGCAGCAGAAAGCAAAGATCCAATCCATCATTTTAAGGGATATGAAGTTTTCCGTTTAGAATGGAAGTTGGATAAGTCAGGTAAACCAATTCAATTGAATGTTGCTCAAAATGTAAAATTTGAGGAAATACCAAAGGATGATTTGAAAAAAATCGAGGTGTACATAAATAACAGCAATACATTAGGAGGATACGATTGGAAATTAATCAATGAGGTTTCAAAAAATGAAAACATCAAGGAGTTTTTCTCTATTCTTAATCGAAGTCAACCATTTGATAGAGAGAATTCAGGTATTCAAATGGAGTTAGCAAAAGAATATAGGATCGTATTCTATACTGACGAGCCGTTTGGCTATCGTTTCCCCGTGTTTTATCATAAAGGTCTTTTCTTTTGGCGTTTAGGACAAGAAAAACTTCCAAACGACATTAACCCTTATATGAAAGTCGAACCTACTATAGAGCGGAAATGATGGTAACTTATTTTATTAACGGGAGTCGATTGTTCGATAAACCGGATGCGTCCGGCAGTCCTTCTTGCTCCTCAAAAGAGTATATCTGTGGGAAATGGGTAACATATCTTTTGAGGTGTGGTTATATGAAGAAGATTATGTTTATGGTTTGCATGGTTCTGTTGCTAAACACCAGTAATATGAAAGCCGAAATATATAAATATGCTACTACCGAAGATATTTTATTCGATATAATTAGTCCTGAAATCGGTGTTTTTGTTGATAAATATTACGGTGAAGACGTATCTTGGTCCATGATTAAGATCTTGAAATTGAAAGAAATATGGAACGCTTTGAAAAGGGGTATAGACCACTGTATCGCATAGTTTTACAAATAAAAGCAGAAAGAGGAAGAAGAGAACCCCTCGGATTAGATACTCTAACCCTTAACATTGATCCTAAAAAGATAGTTCCTTACGAAGAACTCGAAGTGAGAAAATATATAAAAGGTCCCGGAATTGAGTTGCTTAAATATGATCATAAAGATCTTCCTATCTCTAATTGATGAACTTGAGGGCTGTTATTTGCAGCTCTTTTTTATTTTCTTTAAGCTTTAATCGGTTGCTTCACTAACGGGGATCGATAGCGGGGGAACGGAATCGGCATCCATCCCCTGCTTTTTTGCTTCGGTAACGGGCAGAATAGTTGAATAAAACCATCTCAGGAGGCTCAATTCGTGAAAAAATGGATTTTGATAATAAGTCTCGTGATGAATATCGTCCTTGCTGTATATATCGCTTTATTTAAAGAGGATTTTGCAGAATATCAAGTAGGGGTAGAACAACAAATTGTTTTAGCTGTTGACAAGGAACAAGAGAACAAAGAAAAGGTGATTATTGATTTTAAAAAAATCGCCCCCTTTGAATGGGACAATATGTATGTTTTTACGCCTTATACCTCATGGGAAATTATTGATAACGAAATGGGACTTAGTTGGGAAAATAGTGCCGTTGGGAGAGTTGCGGGGAGAGACCAAAACGATTTGATTGTATTTGTGAAAGATAATGAAGTCATAGGATACGTTGAGCATGGTCGATAAATAGGAGCTTTTGACCAAGATGAAATAGCCAAAAAAAGAGGGTTCAAACCAGATGAAGCTGTTTTTGAAGTAGTGGGTTCAGTAATACGACCTGTAAAATAATCGTAAATGAAAACCTTGTGAGAAGTCTTTTTGTTCGTCTGACGGGAATCGATAGCAGGGAACGGGATTGTATCTGCCCCCTGCTTTATTACTGTGGTAATGAGCAGATTGGAGTTATATGATGATTAATTCGGCTGAAGAGTTTGTTAGATTAAGATTAAGCGAAAATATGGACGAATACCTAAAGGCTGCTTGGGATGAAGCTCCTTTAGAAGTTTGGTTAGAAGTGATTGAAAAGTACCCTGACATGCGTAAATGGGTAGCACACAATAAAGCTATTCCTGTTGAGATAATGGAAATTCTCGCTGTTGACTCTGATGAGAACGTTAGATTTACTATTGCCACAAAAAACAGACTTCCCGAAATTCTACAATTGAAACTTGCTAAAGACCCAGATGGTTCCGTGAGAAAAAGTATTGTTTATAACAAAAAAGCGACATTGCGAGCATTAGAATCTTTATTAAATGATGATGACGAAGAAACAAGAACATTGGCAAAGAAGAGAATTGATGAAGGAAGATATAAGTGAATGTTGCATTAACGGGGATCGATAGCAGGGTACGGGATCGGCATCCATCTCCTGCTTCGTTTCTCCGAAAAGGGTAGTTTAGTCGAGTATGACTTCCTTTGAGATTACTTGTAAAATGAAGAATATTAATCAATTTGACAGAGGGTGAGAACCCATGAATGATAAAGCCGATAGAAGATGGAGATTAGAACAATTGCTACACAAGCAAAGGTCTAAGCAAAAAAATGAATACAGTGTATTGTTCAAAGAGTGTCTTGAGGCTTTGGGTGAGAACACAGTCATTTTATCCGAAGGAGAAAGCACGAAGGAGTATAGTTCACTCCAAAATCAATTTCCATTCTCTCCTTGGGCTAGGATCGATTGGGATCAGGTTTCCTCGAAGACAACGGTAAATGATGTGTCTGAAATAATTTCAACCCTCAACCATATGGGTCAACAAGTTCAAGATTCTGTATTTGTCCTTTGGAGTGGTGGCGGTCATCCTGTATTACAAGCTAAACTTCATAAAGTGATCGATTCTATTGAAGATGTGTTAGCAGTTGATTTTGATACCTATATCTTTTGTCCATCCAAGTTTGTAATTGAGTTTTACCACGAGGGAGAAGTAACAATAGGGCTAGTTTAACGAAGAATTTGTCGCTTGCTTATTGTGCTAACGGGTTCAATAGTGGATCAGGGTTGCTTCGTTCACAGCTCAATTCTTTTGCTCCGCTAAAGGGCAGGATAGTTTAATAAAGGATGAAATTACAAATGGAGAAAATGAGGTGATATTCGTGAAATTTAACCAAATGACAGACGAAGAAAAACGAAAGTTAATTATTGCAATGTATTTTCTGCAAAAGGGCGCACACCAATTAAGCCGTTTACATGATGAATTTAGTCTCAGGGACACTGATGAAGAAATAAAAGAAGCCATGAACAAGTTGCATAATCTATTTCCAGCTATTGCACGGATTAATGATATGTACCTTTATTCTGAAGATGAAAAAGAAGCCTCGGAAATGGAAAAATTAGAGGATGAAATTTTTGAATGGATTGAAGATAACGGATTTACTGAGGAAATTAAAGCGTTCTTCTGCAAAAATAGTATTATGTTCAGCTAACGGGGATCAATCATTGAGGAGCCGATTCCATCGCGGCTCCTCTTTTCTTACCGAGTAAAGGACAGAAAGCGATAAAGTAAATTATTTTTTAACAGGCTTTTCTAAGTCAACAGCATACATGAATTTTCCTATAAGTTCACCACTCGTTGAATCGAAAATTACACACCTTTCAATTGGTGGGTATAATTTTGGGTCATTTTTTGGTTTCATAGGTGTAAAAGAAATAATGTAAGAAGGTACGTTTTCGATCGGCTTCGTAACTTCAGATTCCCAATGATTCCCTTTCAATGTAACCGAATGATGTTCAATAAACGGAACGGGACAACCTTTACATTGTCCACCCTTTGCAATTGCAATTTCAATCGCTTCCTCTTCGGTGATTTTAGGTTCATCATTCGTCGGTTCCAAGATCAATCCCATTTTTTCCAATTGCCACGTTTGTTTAAAGTGAGTATTCAACGTTTCCTTACTTCCTGAACATCCTACCAATATAAACAACGAAAACAATAAATAAATAAATTTCATCTTTGTTCCCTTTCGTTTTTTCTTTATTATACTAAAAATTAACGGACGGATATTTCGGCAACCCTTTTCAGTTGTTCCGTTAATGAGGATCAATTGTTCGATAAGTGGGCTGCATCCGGCAGTCCTTTTTGTTCAGCTAAAGGGCAGATTAGTGCAAAAAAGTGGAACTATTTATAATGCGTAAACGTCTAAATATATGGAGGTGTTTTGTCGTGAAAAAAATGATAAGTATTATTTTTCTTTTTACAATCATGTTGTTAGCTGCTTGTTCTGGACAGGAAAAAGGGGAATTAACAAGAGTAGATGTATTGATAGAAAACCAAGGCGAAATTCACATACAAGATAAAGATACATTAGTCGAGATAGAAAACATATTTGAACAAATAAAATGGTCCCCCAATACAGTGGTTAACATGGCTAGAAAAGCAGATGTAAAAACAATTTTCTTTTATACTTTTGATGAAAATATGCCTGAACGACTGGTTGAATATGAGATTTGGTTTAATGAAAATGCAGATACAGCAGAAATTGTCAGCAATAATGAAAAAGAAGGCTATGGAGAATTAGATAAAGATAATACAAATACCCTCAGAAAAATTTTATTAAAGTAACGGGTATCGATAGCGTGATATATGGGATGCGGAAGCATCCCATTCTTTTTGCTTGCACTAACGGGAGATTATTTTAAATCGATATGGTAAAATTATACACAATGTGTATGGGGGTGTTTAGTATGTCTGAATACATTATCAATCTAGTTAATGATACAGATAAGGAAGAAGCCTTTGAAATAACGGGAAACAACATTGCTGAGGTAAATGTTATAGATAAAAACGGGAATGATATTACGCAGAATTGTAGGGTACAAATTACCCTAAGCAAAAATGCTCTTCTTGGATTAGGTACTGAGTTAATTCGATTAGCACATGAATATAAAGATGGTAAACATTTTCATATCGAACCCATAAGTAAAGGATATGTGGTCCAATCAATGGGAATTATGCTTCATCCTGAGAGTTGCGAACTTATAGTGGGTTGCGGAGATTATGATTCATTTACAGAATATACAAAAGAAGAAGAGCTTTAGTTATTATGCTAACGGGAGTCGATAGCACAGGGACGGGATCAGCAACCGTCCCTTGCTTCGTTGCTGCGGTAACGAGTAGGTTAACACAGTGCCATGATATACTTAAATTAGAGAATTCACTATTATGGGGAGTCTATTGGAGTATCTATTGACTCTTCAATAGAAAATCTACCCTTATGGTTAAAACTACCATAAACTTATTTGCGTTTCTTCACGTCTAATAAAGAAAATTGAATGTGATCGGAAGGGGTGTCGAATGAAAAAACTACTTAATCTTATGCTGTTAATTACTTTTTTCACAATAAGCATTCTTTATCATTCGCCAGAAGTGAAGGCAACAAGCTGCGCTCCTCATGATGTTAAAGAATCAATCGAACAAGATGATGCGATATTTCAAGGTAAAGTAATCGGGACTAAACCTTTGGTTGATCATGGAGTATCATATTTGTTGGTTTTATTTGAAGTTGAACAATCTTGGAAGGGTGTCAATCAAACACAAGTAGTAGTCCAAACACAAGGGTTAGGTGTAAAAAAACTAGATTTCATGAAAGGTAGATCCTATTTAGTGTTTGCCTATAAGTGGAAAACTCCTCAACTCCAGACTAATGACTGTAAAGGAACTAAACCTCTTTCCGAAGCTGCTAACGACCTTTCCGCTCTAGGGAATGGGAAACAACCAACTGAACACGTTGATCTCACCTCTGAATTTCCAATTCGGGTACGGGATTTTCTTCTTCCTTGGGGAATCTTCGGTATAATTGCTATCATTGTTGTAGGTGTTGGTGCAGTTAGCATTTATCGAAAAAGGAAGTTCTGATTTTTATTAGCCTTCTCGTAACGTTCCAGAAATCGGGAACGTTTTTGTTTTCTTTGTTTCACTCATTTAAGGCGAGAGATATTGTGTGTGGGTTCCTTACTTCACTAACGGGGATCTATACCGAAAGAAGCTGCTACGGCGGTTCTTTTTAATTTTACTGAAGTAAAGGGCAGCAAAATAACAGAACATGGAAACAGCATTCTTTTTAGTGCAAAATCCATATATTGGTTTTACAATGAAAGATGAGAAAAGAATGTAGAAAGGATGGAGGGAGAATTGAGAGTTTACTTGTTTATCGCCTTACTTAGTGCATTTTTACTTGTTGCTTCAGGGTGTTCAACACATAAGGATAATGAGAAGATTGTCTATCATCCTTTAACCAAAACTCAACTGGATGAATTTATAAGTGATAAAAACATAAATGCAACTGCTAAAAGAGATTTAGGCAATGTGTTCACAGTAATAATGTTTGAAAATGGTGCAGAAATGGGATTTTATACAGCTATGAGTGACCAAGAAGGTAAAATAATGTCTAGTTATGTTAAAGGAAACAATAATAAGGATACCATTCCTGTTTCAACAGGTGGGACATTGTCAGGCATTCCTTTTGTTACAATTTCAATTAACGATGAGAAAATTCTACACGATGCTCAAAGCATAAAAGTAGTTTGGGAAGATGGTCACGAAACGATTGAATATATAGAGAATGAGCAATCAAATTTTATCATTCCTTATGATGATAATGTGACTAACGTTAAAAAAAGCTATACTCAAATCTTCATTTACGATAAAAATGGAAAGGTTCTATATAAAGGGTAGGTAATATTGGAAAAAATGGATTTGTTCAAAACCGTTATTGAGCTAACGGGATTCGATAGTTGAATACAGGGAGTTTAAATCCAGTAATTGGTCATCAAAAGTAAGGTAAGCCGCATTGTGCTTGATTAAAATAGGAGAAGTATTTTTAAGTTTGTATGAATAACTTATCCCATCGGATGTTTCATCCTTATTTACAAACTCAATTGCTTCTTGAATCTCCTTAATACCTGCCATCATGGATTCCTTGTCGATATTCTTTTCTGGTTGTTCATAATTGATTGGTGTATGTATTTGGGATATTGTCTAGTGCAAATTACTTTTTTTAAACATATTTTACATAGAACATTTGAAAGGAGGAAAAGTAGTGAAAAAGAGCCTTACTACAAAAAAGATGCCAGTCGTAACCAGAAGAAAGAGTAGCCTCGCAAGAAAGGCGAGAACTTACCTTAGTAAAGCGAAAAAAGTGAGAAGGTTGGATAAACCATTCAGGATCTTACAACGTGAAATTCTTTTCCATAAAAGGTTTTATCTTGGCAGATTTCGATCACCAATTGAATTTCGCAGTAGATGGGATGCTAGAATGCAAAGTTATGTATTTGAAGTATGGATAGGTGAAACGAAAATAATGAGTCAAACATATGAGTTATCAAAACATGATCAAGAACTTGTAGCCTTTACTCAATCAGTCCCGACAAAAGTTGGCGATTTTAGAGGTAAGGTGGTTATCGGTTTAGCAGTAAGTCGAGGAGAAGTTTATTACCGTCTCGAAGGCAGATTGTATACCCGAATTGGGACTGTGCATACTGTTTATATTCCAGGACCAACACATCGTCAAGTCACTGTAATTCACAGGTTTTAAAACAACGGAGTAATAAATAATGTAAAAAAAAGCTGTACTAATTCAAAATTGAATCTGTACAACTTATTATATTGCTATTTAAAAATTAAGACAAGATCTCTTTATCATTAAAATTGGGCAAATAATACCAATACTGACTGTAAAGATTTGAAATCTTTTCTATATCTACGAACGTATACGCTAACTAAACTAACGGAGATCGATAGCTGGGGAACAGGAACGGCATCCGTTCCCTATTTCGTTGCTGTGGTAAAGGGCAGAATACCTCGATAATTACTCGAATTTTTAGAATTTAAAATGATGCCTAATTAGATACACTGAGATATAATGATAAAAAATGTAAATTTCGAAGTTGGGAAAATGGAACTTTAATTGCAGGATAAAATGAAATTAGAAAGGGAGATATTTAATGGACGATCAAAAAAAATCAGTAAAAAACGTTACTGA
>NZ_JBEGDL010000073.1:0-9249 GCF_040813775.1 Ammoniphilus soli | reverse complement strand
CTCTTGGTCTAATTCAAGAAGATTGGGTTTTATTTATTTCACTATCGATCCCCGTTTAGCACAATAATCTTTACGGTATTTCGGTGGCTACATTGATGCTGGCATTTGATTGGGAAGCACTATCGCTTCCTAACGCCTGAATATGAATATGGTCATGGAGTGAGCGATTGCCAAAATCCCAAGTTAAAGACCAGCCATCACTTCCATCTTTGTCATAGCCAATGAGTTCTCTTTGACCCCATGTTTGAGTGCCAGTCGGAATTAACCAAAATATCACTGTTTCTGTATTTTCAGCTTCAACATAAATTGTCATCTTATGAACTCCTTTCGGAGCCGTCCACCATCCTGATTTGTTGGGTAAATCGGTATAAACATTTAAAATCTTAGCACGTAAATCTTCAACGTTTTGGGCTTGTGCATGGTTAAATATTAAGCAAAGCGTCACAATCCAACCACTTACTAATTTCAAGGGAATCACCTCTTATGGTAATTTTCCCTAATAAGCTATAGGCTATTTCGTTATCCTGCTCCTTTATCGCAGCAAAAAAGCAGGGGATAGATGTCGATCCTGTTCCCCGAAAGACTACGCTATACCGTTATATCAATGCCCGATAGGTAGGCTTAATTGTAAGCCCCTTGTATAAGAATGATCTACTCCGATTAGCAAACTTTATTGATGGAGTTGAAATAATACAATCTTTTTTTCTTGTACGACATGGTAGAATAGAAATAATGAGTGTAAGGGGTTGATTGTGTGTTCCGGGACGAAGAACAGGTAAAAGAACATCTATTATCATTGGATTTTGATCTTCAATCCAAGAATTTGAAAGATAAAGTTTGTTTTGTAATCTTCGGGGGAACAGCCTTTTTATTTTTTAGCCAAACGTTTCGAGGGACTTCGGACATCGACGCATATTTTTTAAATCGTGTGGTGGATGATGAAATTATTCAAATCATGAATGGTTATGATGTAAATAATCAATTGCAAGGGATTGCTGGAATTCCCGAGGAATTCAGGGATCGGGCTTATGAGTTAAAAGGATTCAACAATCTTCAAGTTTATATCGCTCACCCGATAGATCTTATTGTTTCAAAGTTATTACGAGCAGAACGAAGAGATGTAGTAGATGTTTTAGATTCAGGAATTATGGATCATGTCGAAAATTTGGATGAACTTCGAACGATTTATAACGAAACAAGGGACAATCAAATGGGTCATCCACTTCGATTTGTAGATATTGATCAAATCATAGATGAATATATCGAACGAAAAAAATAGTCTAAAAAGGTTTTAATAGGTTAGAATAAGAAGTAACAGAATGGAGGTGAGGGAATGGATTATGTGGTATTTTGTCATCTGCTCGATCAAATGAAAAGTCATCTCACTCGTGGAATAGAACTGTCTATGGAAGAGTTGTTGCTTAAGGCCAAGTCACACGAGCGTTGGCGTAATGTAGTCGCTCTCTATTCCCTCCGATCAGCAGAACACTTTTATGTATTGTTGAGACAATCTAACTATGATTCGGACGTGCGTCAAATCCTGTTTGATCTTCACGCGGCTTTAAGTATACCCGAAGATCCCCGTTTAAGGTCGCTGGCACGAATGTTACGTCATCTCCCTTTTTATGAGAAAACCGGCCAAAGCCTAGATCGGCTACAATTGCCGATAACAACTGCCTCTCGTCAAATCAGCAAATTACTTCGCAGTCTGGATCGGCTCCACCGGTTAAGGGGAAGAAAAATTTCAGACGAAAAGAGTCGGTATGTGGCTGAACGACGTTCTAGCGTAAAGTTAATTAAATAATGAAAGGGAAGAACTGAGCTGTAATCCAGCTCTTTTTTGTTTCTTCGATAGCAGTCAGGCGTATCTATTGGGCTTATTGGTCATTACTTAATTAGTTTAGCACATAAAAATCCACATTTTCCTGTGGCTACCCCGTTTAGAATATTTTTGTCACTGGACAATTTTCCTGAAATTTTTATCTTCACTTCGTCATTAAACCCGTCTTTAATGACGAAAATGTAAAATCAAGAAATATCTGAGCGGTTACTAAAAGAAGAGTGGAGTACTAGAAAATACTAGATCTGTAACCAAATTAACTATATGATTCAGGAGGGCTTTGATAAGCTAGTTAACGAAAGTAAATCTCGTCGTTAAATTCATTCTGTATCTGAAAGGGTTATGTACCTAGATAGATGTAAAAAGGGTCATTAATTGGATTTTAGATCCAGTGATGACCCCGATGCCTAATCAATTTCTTAACCATTGGCTACTACCTTCATCTCATACTCCTTAATAACTTTGTAAAAGGTATTCCTTTTCAGATCCAACCTACTCATTAGTTCTCCGGCTGTAATTTCCCTAGCCTTCCATGAATCGTATAAAGATTGTAGTGTTTGTCTTTGTTCCTTGGATAGTGTATTTAAGTCTATTTTTGGTCTTCCTAGGTGCTTACCTTTCGCCTTGGCCAACGTGATCCCTTCAGATTGTCGCTGCCGGATCTTTTTCCGCTCCTGGTCAGCCACATAGGACAACAGGCTAAGGAATTGATCTTCCATAAGCTTCCCCATATCTTCCATACTTTTCAATTTCCGGCTGTCAAAAAGTGTTGCGTTCTCTAAGACCACGATATCCGCACCTAGTTTACGCGTGATCTCTTTCTATTCCTCAATGATTCCGTCATAATCTCGGCCGAGCCGATCCAGTGCATCGATATAGAATAGATCCCCTTCACGAATGGCCATTTTTATCGCAATGTATCCTTCTCGTTCAAAATCCTTCCCTGACTGCTTATCCACAAAAAGGAAGCGATCCCCGATCCCTAATTCTTTCATCTTTTCCAATTGCCTACCGATGTTCTGATCAACACTGGAAACTCGTTATGTACCCGATATTCACTATGGAACTACTCCTTTTTATTTATAAAGTTGTTTTCGTATAATCTTGGTACTACCCCTGGAGCTACTCCTTGTGTAAAAGGATTAAAGGAGTAAAATCGCATAAATATCAAAAAAATGGGAGTGTTTGTTTATATTTGTACAATTTGGAATCCTTACCGGATAAGATCTTTGGAAAACGAAGTATTGCAAAAATTGTTTGTACGAGACAGAAACAAATAAGCATTCTTCCATATGTGCAAAAACTATTGCATGAATACCATGAATACGACGGCTATGATTTGATAGGACACCTGTTACAACGATTCCTCGTGGTCAAACAGTAATGAAGAATGGCAGGGGCTATACTCTTCCAGATGAATGTTTAGATACAAACACCACTTTGGTATAATCTTATATCATGTCTTAATGGAATCAGAAGGAGCAAAGAAGTATTATGCATAGAATTGGAGTGGTCGGTCCACCCGAATCCATAGACCGGATTCTGGAGGTTGCCAATGAATTTGAGCATGAAATCAAATTTATCTCATTTCCTTATGAGGAATCCAGGGAAGCGAAAACGATTGTGGAAGAACATCATCATGAAGTGAATGGCTGGTTTTTTTCAGGCCCCATCCCCTATAATATGGCGAAAAAGGTACTGGGTCCAAATGCAGATTACGTATATTCTCCCAATACGGGATCGAGTCTCTATCGATGTCTTTTACAACTGTTCCATCATCACGAGCAAGCATTGCAGGGGATATCGATCGATATGATTGAAACGGAGGATGTTCATGAATCACTGAACGAACTGGAGATTCCCATTCGCGATCTATATGTAAAGTTATTTGACGAGGAGTATAACCCTTTGGAGCTGGTTCAATTTCATCTGCAATTGTGGAAGGATGGAAAAACCAAAGGAGCCTTAACCTCCTTGAGTTCCGTTTATCATGCCTTAAAGAAAGAAGGAGTCCCCGTCTTCCGAATTTTCATTACCAAAATGGAAATTAGACAAGCTCTGAAAATTATTATTGAGAAAGTAAAAAGTTCCTACTTTAAGGATACCCAGATTGGTGTGGAAATCATTGAATTTACTCAATATGAGCAAATTGCGGAAAAGGTTCAGACAAGGGTCCAACTGCAACAGTTGGAATTGAGAATCAAGCAGACGCTTCTCCATCTATGTGAAAAATTAGATGGATCATTCATGGAAATCGGTGACGGACGTTATCAGATTTTTAGTTCGCGTGGTGCCATTGAACGGGAAATTGAAGTGCTGCAATCGTCTGTTCAACAATTAATCCTGGATGCCGGAGTTCCTGTTGCAGTCGGCATCGGGTTTGGAGAGACTGCATCCTCAGCCGAGATGAATGCCTATAAAGCCGTTCAATATTCAAAAGAAAAAGCGAATCATGGGATTAGCATTGTTCAAGAAGATGGCACGATAATTGAATCGGTCGGTCAAGACGAAGAATTAGCCTATGCTTACCGATCCCATGATAAAGTACTGCTGGAGAAACTGCATCAGGCAAACATCAGCATCAAAACATACAGCAAGATTGAGGCTCTTATCCATCGTATGGGCTGGGAGGGCTTTACCACTGCAGATTTGGCTTCCCACTTATCGATGACGAAACGGAATGCTCAGCGAATCGTTGCCAGTTTATGCGAATTTGGTCTTGCGGAAATCGATGGGGAGGAATCCCATTCCACGCGAGGAAGGCCGAGTAAAATATATCGGTTAAAAAAAAATGCGACTCATTGACACCCGAATATTGGGTGTTTTTTCTTTTTGTCAAAAAAGCGAACGATTGTATTGATTAAACTATTGTAAGTGTATATAATGAATAACAAATAACGAAATTATCGTTTAATGTTCGTTAAATATAATGAACTTTAGAAGAAAGGATTTGTTTATATGTCTATTATGGAAAAACATCTAATCAATGAATGGGTAAATTCAGTGGAGGACGATGTGATCAGATGGAGAAGATATTTCCATAGAAACCCTGAATTATCTTTCCAAGAAGAAAAGACTGCTCAATATGTTTATGAGACCCTCCAATCGTTTGGAAATTTGGAAATTTCGCGGCCTACGAAGACAAGCGTGGTGGGGCGTCTCATAGGGAAACAACCGGGTAAGATTGTGGGTTTGCGCGCGGATATGGATGCGCTTGCTATTCAGGAGGAGAATGATTTTGAATTCGCTTCCCAGATCCCTGGAGTAATGCATGCCTGTGGACATGACGCACATACAGCAATGCTTTTGGGGACTGCGAAGATTCTTGCGTTCCTGAAAGATCAGATCAAGGGCGAAGTGCGCTTTATATTCCAACACGCGGAAGAAATACATCCAGGTGGAGCCCAAGAAATGGTGAAAGCCGGAGTGCTAGATGGGGTTGATCTCATGATCGGTATCCATCTGATGTCAACGATACCAGTAGGGAAAATTGGGCTCATTTACGGACCGGCTACAGCGAATTCAGACCGATTCAACATTACGATCCAAGGGAAGGGTGGACATGCCTCCCAGCCGGAATCGGCGATTGATCCGCTGGCCATTGGCGCCCAAGTGGTTACGAATTTACAGCAAATCGTAGCTAGAAATACATCGCCACTTGATAAGTTGGTCGTTTCTGTGACCAATTTCCAAGCGGGGAACGGAGCTTATAATGTCATTCCGGATACTGTGAAATTAAGCGGATCGGTTCGCAGTTTTGGGAAGGAAGTACGGGAACATACGGTAAAAACGATGGAGCAGATCATTAAAGGGATCACCGAGGCGCATGGAGCGACCTATGAATTTGACTATCGCTATGGTTACGGTTCCGTAGTAAATGACGAAAATGTAACCAAGCTTATGGAAGAAACAATTTTAGAAAGATGGGGACAAAATCGACTTCTGCATATGCCGCCATTAATGGGTGGAGAAGATTTTTCCGCTTTTTCGGACAAAGTTCCAAGTTGCTTCTTACTTGTGGGAGCAAGAAATGAAGAGAAGGGAATCATCTATCCGCATCATCACCCGCGTTTTACAGTGGATGAAGACTCTCTGCGGGATGGCGTGGCCCTGTTTGTTCATGCGGTACAAAAGATTTTGGGATCAACAACATAGAGAAAACGGTAACATCAAATAAAAGTAAGGGGGATTAAGATGGTCAGAAAACCTGTAGACGCGCAGCCGCCCATTCCTGAATTTGAACAAAAAGGTATCCTGAAATGGATTGAAAAGACTGGAAACAAATTTCCGCATCCATTTATGCTATTTGTATATTTATGCGGCATCTTTATCGTCATCTCCGCGGTCTTAGCCGCGATGAAGGTATCCGTTGTTCATCCGGGAACGGGTGAAACGGCCACCGTCAAAAGCTTGTTAAGCCAAGAAGGCGTGCATTGGATTCTTACGAATATGCTGAAAAACTTTACGAATTTCCCTGCTCTTGGATTGGTATTGGGTATGACGCTCGGAATTGGCTTAGCCGAAAAGGTCGGTCTGATCCAAGGGGTTCTGCGTGCCTTGATTTCTAAGGTGCCTAAGGCTTTGCTTAGTTTTGCTGTTGTATTAATAGGGATATTAGGAAATTTAGCTTCAGATGCCGCTATCGCCATCATTCCGCCCATGGGTGCAATGATTTTCCTAGCCATGGGCCGTCATCCATTGGCTGGGTTTGCAGCCGGTGTGGCGGGATGGGGTGCAGGTTTTACGGCAAACATATTTATTGCCGGGACGGATGCCCTGTTATCCGGAATTAGTACGGAAGCTGTAAAAACGGTCAACCCGAACGTTGTTGTTACGCCGATTGATAACTGGTTTTTCATGTCAGCTTCTACTTTTATTCTTGCCATCCTTGGTGCATGGATTACCGATAAGTTGGTAGAACCGCGATTGGGCACCTACCAAGGAGATCACATCAAGATGGAGTCATTCACGGCAAAAGAAAGCCGCGCCTTAAAGGCAACTGGATTGGCAGCGCTTATTTTTGTAGCCATTATCGCTTTATTAGTGATTCCGGAAGGCGCATTTCTTCGTGATCCGAAGACAGGAGGGATCCTGACTTCTCCATTTTTAAAAGGTATCATTCCGATTATTCTCTTATTCTTCATTGTAACGTCTGCGGTGTACGGTAAAATCGTGGGGGTTATCCAAACCTCATCGGATATTCCTAAATTAATGACCGATTCGATGAAAATGATGGCCGGATTTATTGTATTAGTTTTCGCCGCTTCGCAATTCATTGCCTTCTTTGACTGGACCAATCTAGGGATTGTCATGGCGGTCAATGGTTCCGAATTTTTGAAGAGCATCAATATGACTGGTTTTTCGGTGATTGTTGTATTCGTACTGTTTGTTGCTATCATGAATCTGTTTGTCGCCAGCGGGTCCGCTATGTGGGCCATGTTAGCCCCGGTGTTTATTCCCATGTTCATGCTTTTGGATTATCATCCTGCCTTAGTCCAAGTCGCTTTCCGTATTGCCGATTCGTCGACCAATATGATAACTCCGATGAATCCATATATACCTCTGGTTTTAGCGTACTATCAACAATATAAGAAGGATTCTGGAATGGGTACGGTCTTTTCCACTATGATGCCGTATGCGATCTTGTTCTTACTGATTTGGATCGTGCAGATGGCCGTCTGGTATTTCCTTGGATTGCCGTTCGGGCCAGGAGTGTATGGTAAGTAGAAGATCAATCTTAAAGGAGCTGCTTTGAATGGATGTTATTTCTTTAAGACGGGATTTTCATCAATATCCTGAGGTTGGTTTTACGGAGTTTCGAACCGCCTCGCGAGTGGTTGAAATTTTAAGATCGCTTGGATTTGATGTAATCTATGGAAAATGTGCGATGGATGGTGACTCCCGTCGCGGGGTGCCGGCAGAGGAAGAACTCCAAGAGGCTTATGAACGGGCTTTGCGGGATGGGGCTAATCCTGGCATTCTCGAAAAAATGAAGGGAGGCTACACGGCGGTTATTGGAGTGTTAAAAGGGAAAGGCAATGGACCTACGGTTGCTTACCGATTTGACATGGATGCTCTACCTGTTAAAGAGAGTCAAGATCCTGACCATTTTCCCCAATCGGTTGGATTTGGTTCTAAATATGCCGGGAATATGCATGCTTGTGCCCATGACGCGCATACGGCCATCGGTTTAGGATTGGCCCACAAGCTTTCAGATCGGAATTTTTACGGAACCGTAAAGCTCATTTTTCAGCCTGCAGAAGAGGGGGTGCGAGGGGCGTACGCTATTGTGCAAAAAGGGATATTGGATGATGTCGATTTTATTTTTTGTCATCATCTCGGTACCAATGTTGCTACAGGTGAAATGTACGGCGGTTCCTCAGGATTCCTGGCCAGTACAAAAATGGCAGCTCATTTTTATGGAGTACCTTCTCATGCGGGAGCGTCCCCTGAAAAGGGAAAAAACGCCTTAATGGGAGCAGCTACTGCTTTGTTGAATATTCATGCGATTCCACGGTTTAGTACAGGTGCGACGCGCGTAAATGTGGGAGTGCTGGAAGGGGGAACCGCTGCCAATATCATTCCCGAGTATGCGAAGATGATCCTTGAAACACGTTCCGTTTCCGAGGAAGCCAATCATGAGTTGGAAAGACGCGTTAAAAATATTATTGCCCAAAGCGCAGCCATGCACGAGCTTCGGTATGAAATCGATATTATTGGTGCGGCGATTCCTATTCATTGTGACCCGGAATTAGTTGCTATCGCTATAGAAGAAGCCGAGCATATCGAAGGATTTTCTTCGGTGAATGGGCTGCAGGAATCCGGTGCGCTGGGAAGCGAAGATGCAAGCTTCATGATTCGACGTGTACAGGAGAGGGGCGGCAAAGGAACCTACATGATAATCGGTACGGATCTTCCTGCACCGCATCATCATCCGAAGTTTGATATTCAAGAGGAGGTTCTGCCTCTGGCTGTGGACCTTTTGTATCAAATTGCTGTACGAATGTTGAGTGAATAGAATACAAACCCATGCTGAATAGGGCATGGGTTTTTGCTTTTTTGTCGTTCTATTTTTATTTGGAGGTGATACAGATAGTTACCTCTATCCGCTCATGACCGCATCCAGGTAAATCAGCATTGCTGATTTCTTAGAGAATATGGAATCGGTGGTATATATTAGAATAAATTATTCAGCAGTTAACGAGCCATTCAATGAATTTAGAGAAAGTCATTTGAAAAGTGGAGAGAGTTCGTTATCTTGGCTGGATGAGAGGAATTGTAAGCATCCAAAAAAGGAGATTTCATGACGAGAAGAATCTTGGTTTAGGGAAAAAAGCTTATTAGCCATTCGTTCAGCTATCCTGAAAATAACCCGCACTGCAGTTTGTTTTTTGGCAATACCAAATTAG
>NZ_JBEGDL010000072.1:0-9284 GCF_040813775.1 Ammoniphilus soli | reverse complement strand
ACTACCTGTAGAACAAGAACCAGCAGATGATACTGAACTACCTGAAGATCAAGAACCAGCAGTTGATACCGAACTACCTGTAGAACAAGAACCAGCAGATGATACTGAACTACCTGAAGATCAAGAAGCAGCAGATGAAGCTGAACTACCTGTAGATCAAGAAGCAGCAGATGAAGCCGAACTGCCTGTAGTTCAAGACCCAGCAGATGATACCCAACTGCCTGTAGTTCAAGACCCAGCAGATGATGCCGAACTACCCGCTGATCTAGACCCAGCAGCTGATGCCCAACTGCCTGCAGTTCAAGACCCAGCAGCTGATGCCGAACAGCCTGCTGATCTAGACCCAGCAGATGATGCCCAACTGCCTGCAGTTCAAGACCCAGCAGATGATGCTGAACAGCCTGCAGATCAAGACCCAGCAGCTGATGCTGAACTACCTGCAGATCAAGACCCGGTAGCTGAAGCCGAACTACCTGCAGATCAAGAAGCAGCAGCTGAAGCCGAACTACCCGTAGATCAAGAAGCAGCAGCTGAAGCCGAACTACTTACAGATCAAGAAGCAGCAGCTGAAGCCGAACAACCTGCAGATCAAGAAGCAGCAGTTGATACCGAACTACCTGCAGATGAAGACCCAGCAGCTGAAGCCGAACTACCTACAGATCAAGAAGCAGCAGTTGATACCGAACTACCTGCAGATGAAGACCCAGCAGCTGAAGCCGAACTACCCGTAGATCAAGAAGCAGCAGCTGAAGCCGAACTACCTACAGATCAAGACCCAGCAGCTGATGCTGAACTACCTGCAGATCAAGACCCAGCAGCTGAAGCCGAACTACCTTCAGATCAAGAACAGGTAGTCAATGAAGAGAATGTTACGAATCAAGAGCAACAAATTGCTGGTAATTATAAAGAAATTGTCGAAGATTATAGAAGTTTGATTGATTATTTTCAGGCTTATATAGACAGTTTATTGACTAAAGACAGCGTTGATACCGCTGAAACTACCGTAGAAGACACCGTTGATACTGCTGAAACTACCGTAGAAGACACCGTTGATACTGCTGAAACTACCGTAGAAGATACCGTTGATACCGCTGAAACTACTGTAAAAGACACCGTTGATACCGCTGAAACTACCGTAGAAGATACCGTTGATACCGCTGAAACTGCCGTGGAAGACACCGTTGATACTGCAGAAACTGCTGTAGAAGATACCGTTAATAACGCAGAAACTGCTGTAGAAGACACCGTTAATACCGCTGAAAACACAGCAGGAGCCACTGTCGAAACTGCTGAAACTGCAGTAGAAGTGGTAGAAAACCAGAATTCAACTTCCATTTTTGATAAGCTAGTAGGATATTACAGTCAAGTTTTAGCGTCCTATCAGAGTTTTGTTTCCCTTTTAAAATAAAACTCTTTTAAATGGATAAACCTCCTCCTTTTTTAAAGAACCTGCACAAAAGCAGGTTCTTTTTCATAACTTAGAGTTCGATTCAACTTGAAGCAAAAAGCTGGTCATCTTGGGATAAATGCCAAGGTGAAGGAAGTAACCGCACCACGCGCACTTCTCTATTGGTCGCCCAAACAAATGGTAGACAAGCTCAATCCTATCATACAAGGATGGAAGAACTACTACGGCAGCGTGGACCTAGGCATGTCAAACAAATTCCTGGCAAAAGTGGATTGGCACATTATTCGGAGACTGACACTGTACTGGAACAAGAAGTACAAGCGAAACCATTTGCATCCGAGAAAGGTAGCAGAGGAATTCGGACGTATGGGACTGAAACGAGTTAGCGCTTGGGGTAGCTATACTGCACAAGGTGAAGAGCATCGGAAAGCCGTATGCGGGAAAACCGCTCGTACGGTTTGATGAGGGAGGACTGGGAAACCAGTCCCTACTCTACACTTCGAGTATAGAGAGATTATTTTATAAAAAATAATTATAGTAACATTGACCATTGCTCAAATAGCCTTCCTCTAGCCCCGCATAACTTTTTTTGTTGTTTACCTTAACATCGCGGCCGGCAGCAAGCTGCCTTAACTCGGTGGGACTTCGTGATGCATGAACTTTAACGGAAATCAATGCAAAACCAAATTAAAGGGACTCAACTAACGGGGATCGATAGCGGGGGAACGGGATCGTCATCCTTCCCCTACTTCGACGCTACGCTAACGGGGAGGATAATTCCGACTGGTTACCATCTGGTGACAGAAGGTCATGGAGAATCCGGAATGATAAACAAGCCCGAAAGATGCCTTCATTCTTATGTTACATGTAAAGACATCTTTCTTTTGGAACAGACTTCAGGTGTCGGACTAGCCGTATGTCGGTTATCTTGCAGCTCCCAGAGGTGAACGGCAGCCTCCCGTTCCCATTCCCAATTGGTTGTAATATTCTTTTATATTCACAATGGTCTGACCGTGTGTGACCTGGGCAATCATCTGGCCAATTTCTTCAACATTTACGGTTCTGTTCTCCAGAAGAGCATCAAAGGTTCGCTTGATTTCTTTAGGAAACACATTTCCAACCATACTGGACAAGCCATTACATCCACCTATTACAATATTGGATACTAGGTTTTCATCACCTGCTGCGAACCGAACAAACGATTCAGGAAACACCGTGTCTCTATGACGATGAACGTCTCCTGCCTCCTTAAAACCCAAGATGTTTTTATGTCTTCTTATTAAATCGTGCAAAGCCTCCAGACTCAAATCAAAACCTGTTCGGGAAGGATTGTTGTAAAGAATCACATTCTTGGTTGTGTGTGTGAGCAACTCATCCACATACAAGATAGCTTGTTGCTGGGTCGGTTTAATGTAAGGAGGGAATCCGATCATTACTATATCAAAGACCGATCCTTCAAGTGCCTGGATTAATCTCACTCCGTCTCGGGTTCTTGTGGATGCAACGCCAAAAATCAATTCTACATCCAGAAAATGCTTCTGATTGAAATAGTCTATGATATGCAGTCGTTCCTCGATGCTCAATGAATGCTGTTCCCCTGTTGAACCTGAAACAAACAAAGAGCCGATTCCGTCTTCTTTCAAATAATTGACTATTGGCTCGAATCCCTCCACATACAGGCTTTCATCTTCTCGAAACGGAGTAGGCAAGGCAATATGAAAATTGTTCATGTGGATCAATATCCTCCCAGCCGAAAGTTTATAGTGTTGCTTTGACGACATAGCGTTACAGGGTCCCACTCTTTTAATGGTCATACCGACTACAGGATTGGTACTAAAAACGACTTGCAGAGCGACTCTAAATTAAAGGGCAATTTAACGTATAACTGTAATGATTAATTGGAACACCTGATAATTCCGATGACAATAAAAAATATACTGGATTAGTATAACGCTTTTTAAATTCACTTAATAAAGCTCTGCGATATCGGAGTTGGCGTTGAAAACTTTTTTGCTGCGAATCGCCGTGCGATCGCCACGCACAGAACTACACCGATATTCACTATAAAGATTGGCCAACCAATTGACTCGTGCAGAACGAGAGCCGAAAGTAGCAGGCCGAAGAAAGGCTGGAGGAGTTGTAACTGCCCGACCGCTGCTATACCTCCCTGGGCAAGACCATGATACCAGAACACAAAGCCGATGAGCATGCTGAACAGGGAGACATAAGCAAGGCTCAAGAGTGCGGAACCACTGATACCCGCCCACGAAACCGGCATGTAATAAAACGAGAGCAGTGACATAACGGGAAGCGAAAGAACGAGCGCCCAAGAGATCACCTGCCAGCCCCCTAGCCTCCGTGAGAGTCGTGCCCCTTCCGCATAACCGTAACCGCACACGATTATAGAAGCCAGCATTAACGCATCACCGACCGGCGAAGATGTAGCCCCTTGTGTTAGGGCGAATCCTGCTACAAGGGAGCTGCCTAGAGCTGAGAAGATCCAAAAGGTTGGTCGCGGGCGTTCACCGCCCCGCAGTACGCCGAAGATCGCCGTCGAAAGCGGCAGAAGCCCAATGTAGATAATTGCATGCGCAGATGTGACAGACTGAAGCGCCAAGGCTGTCAGCAGTGGGAAACCTACTACCACGCCGAGTGCTACTAACAATAGCGGAACGATGTCGCTTCGGACAGGCCGTTGTTGCCGGAAGATGAGGAGAAGCACTCCCGCTAACACCCCAGCAATTGCGGCACGGCATACGGTGAGGAATAACGGATCAAAATGCATCACAGCCAACCGTGTTGCGGGTAGCGAGCCGCTGAAGATGAGCACGCCGAGGAAACCATTGATCCAGCCGCTTGTCGTTTTGTTCATTACAATCACCTCGAAAAATTTTTTATACAAAAACGCACTCGACACTTGAGATAACAAGGTACGAAAATATTTATAAAATACACTTCTGTATGATTATTTGTATTATAGTAGATACAGAATATTATGTATATTGACCATTAATTCATCTGTAAGGGTACAGATAGAAGACCAAATTCTTCTGTTTGGAGGCATATTTATGACAAATAAAAAGGAATCCATTCAACAAATCATCCGTTCGGACATAGTCAATGGTCTCATCAAACCCGGTCAGAAGCTGCCTTCCATCCGTAAGCAGAGCCAAAGATTCGGTTGCAGCCTCAACACAATTATTCGTGTTTATCAGGAACTCGAAAATCAATATCTCATTTATTCACGCCCGAAAAGCGGCTATTTTGTCGTAGCCAAAGAAGCGCTCCTTCCCCTGCTGCAAACAAAACGAATCGATTTTTCATCAGCGGCTCCCGATCCCGCGTCGATACCGCAAATCGACTTTCGTCAATGCTTGAACAAAGCGATGGAATTATTTGAGACGTCCATATTCACATATCCCGATCCACAGGGTTTGCTTTCTCTTCGCCAGGAGATCGTGAAGCTTTTTCAGCAGCAACAGGTTTTCCCTTCGGCACAGCAAGTTTTTATATTTTCAGGCGCTCAGCAAGCTCTTCATCTTCTAGCCGGGATGCCTTTCCCAAACGGAAAAACCAACATTCTGGTTGAGCAACCAACCTACTGGGGAATGCTGGCTGCGCTTAAGACACAACGACAAACCGTAATCGGCATCGAAAGAACTCCTGACGGGATTGATTGGGTAACTTTGGAGCGCTATTTTCAAAGTAATATGATAAAGTTTTTTTATACAATTCCGCGCTTCCATAATCCGTTAGGCACTTCTTACACAGCGGAAGACAAACAGCGACTGGCAGAACTCGCCAAAGCAAATGACGTTTACATCGTAGAGGATGATTATCTTGCTGATTTGGAAACAAACAGTAAAGCAGATCCTATTCACGCTTATAATGGAGCCAGCCATGTCATTTATCTCAGAAGTTTTTCCAAAGTGATGCTGCCCGGATTAAGGCTTGCCGCGGCCGCAGTACCAGATTCGCTTATTCCTTTACTCCAATTGCATAAACATACGGCGGATCTGAGCACCTCAGTGCTTTCTCAAGGTGTGCTTGAGATTTATATGAAGTCCGGAATGTATGCTCATCATGCGAAGCAAATGAAATCCTTGTACAATCATCGCATTAAACATCTAAGGGAAATTTCACAGCGATTATTGCCCAAAGAATGCTTATATACCATCCAATCTTGCGGAGGGCTCTTCGCTTCAATACACCTTCCGGACTTCATTCATACAGAAGATTTGGTCAAGCGATTGGAGAATCGTGGCGTTGATGTACTTGCAACCGATAAGCAGTTCCTTTCATCTTTCCCCAAGCTTAACTTGCTGCGCCTTAGCATCATTCGGACCGATGAGCAAGATATTGAAGAGGGCATCCGCATCATTGCCGAAGAACTGGAGCGTTCCCAATATACAAGCAGCTCCCCTAAGCCATTTTTTCGGTTATGAGTAGAAAAACACAGGATTCTTGTTTTTTCTGTAATTTGTTTAAGACTGCTCCTATTAATATCAACCCGAGGTTAAACCTCGGGTTTTTCTTGTTCTGCTTCCCAATTTTTTTGCAAAGAAGCCAATTGATAGTCTAACTCTCAATGAAGGGTTGTCGTTTAACAAAAAAGTTTCAGAAGGAGCCATGAATGGGACGAAAACCAAGAATATGGCATCCCGGCCTTGCCTATCACGTAACCGGAAGAGGAAATCAAAGGGCTAATCTGTTTAAGGATGATTTAGACTACCAGATAAAATGAAAAGGACGATAAAGCAATCCTTAATTTTTTCATTAGTTGTTCATGTGTTGTATATTGTAGGAACAATTGGTTTGGGGTATATGAAAACTCTTTTTTATGTGCCGGATGTAGTTAGTGCTTATCAAGAGGTTACGTATCTTCAAAAAGAAACAGTGATTGCGTTTGATGAAGGTTCTTACTTAACATCTTGGAAATTTTTGATTATGTCTTGGTTGCTTACAAGTAGTGTGTTTATCCTGATGAAAATATTATTAGGTAAACTCTATTTTAATAGAGGAAAGAAGAGATAAGGGAACGGATAGACGGCGAAAAGGAAAAGAGGGGCAATTACATAATGCAGGGTGGGCGGTTGGCCACTTCCCCCTGGAAGGGAGGTGGTAAAATGACGACGTAGGAAGCAATCATGATGGCACTCCCATCAGATTTAGTTTTGATTGGAGTCATTACAATTGTTGTGATGATCGTCGTACATAGAAAAAAGTAACCGCCCCGCTCACGACCAAGAGAATTGGGTAGTTACTTTTTCCTAATTACTTCTACACTTTCAAGGTCAGCCGCTCTTCGTGCGGCATGTAGTTGCGAAGTCAGGTGTTACCAGCACCTGACTCTTTTTATTCTTGCACGATTTATATATTAATTAAACATGAAAATTGGACTAATACGAAGAGATGAAAGGGGTTTTTGTTGTGAATTTTCAACGGGGATAACTAATCGACAGTAGTGAAGGCCCGCTATCTCTCCCATCGCTTGGGTTCTAAACGCTAATGGCGAAGTTTCGATTCACCTTACTAAAGGGGTCAGTCCGTCCGTCCGAGCAAGGGCGTGTTATATAGTGGGTGCGAATCCCACCCATAAAGGTTGAGCCGACCACTGGTAGTTAGCCTTGGAGCCTAGTGTAACGGGAGAATAGTTGAATAGATTAGTAGATGTATATGGACTAAATACTACATATTCTTTCCTGTTCATTTTATTGTATCGGAGATCGAATATTCGATAAGCAGACCATGTTTTGCAGTCTTTTTTTGTTCCGAAAGGTTAGTTGAATAAGAGAAATAAAAAGAGGCTGCAGTACATACTGCAGCCTTTTAAAAAAAGATCCCAAAAAATTCCTAGCCAATCTGGAAGAAAGATGGCTCAATGGTTAATTGTGCCAAATGTTCTGTTTAAGAAAAAAAGGATATATAACCAATATCCCTTAAGTCTTATTCAGTACTCTCTCCAGCTTATCAATCAGATCAGGATTAAGAATCGACAAATACGTGTTAATTGGGGCCCATCTCTCGGGCTCATGGTCTTGGGAGATTTCAATCAGCCGCTTGGCAGACAACTTGTTAGCAAAATAAAGGTCGACTTCAGACGGGGATGCTCTGGCGATTTTCCCCTTATGGATCCAATAAGCGTAATGTTCCAGTACATCGGCAGTTGGGGGATCATTCACAAAGATGAGACAACAGTGCTTCACGTTGAGAGTAGCTTCTAGAATTACCCTTTTTACTTCAACCTGCATTCGAGTCCCCCCTTTTTTCCATTATATTCAGTGGATAGGGTTTTTTTTCAATTTTTTATCCCCTTTCGATTGAATTTTTCCGCGTAGGTGTCTGATCCCAGTCGAAGCTAGTCGATAATTATGAGGTTGCTCGAAGTAGTAATTGTGCCTCAAAGAGATGATAAATTGGTTGTTTTGACCACATTTAGAAATACGGTTATAGTCAGCGCAGGGTGGCAACAAACACGGGGTTTCGCAACCCCATTTTTGTTAAACTCCTATCCGTTAATCTCCAATGGCTAATAAACCTTAACTAACTGAAAATCTAAGAAAACAAGAGAAAAACCGAGATCTGCATTTGTTCCTAGAGGGAGTTTAGCGAAATAACTGACTATATCACCAACGCCGATAAGTTGAGAGAAACACGATTTTATCATCTTTGTATAGATTTAAAGCAATTGGATAAATTAACCGCATACATAACAAACAAACATCAAAATAGGCAGGTGGTAGCATTGAAGGTTCATGCTCGAATAGTAATCGAAGCTAAACCAGAAGTAAAACAAATGATCACTAAAATAAAAGAACACACTGGAAAGTCAATTAAGGATGTTGTGGAGAATTTAATCTGCCAAGAATATCAGCGACTAAATATCAAATAATGAAGTTTTGATAAAGAAAGCAGTTACAGAATAATGATTTATTAAGGAACGGGGCTAGCCCATGAACTTACACAAGATAATGGATAACTTGGACTTACAATCTAAAGGAATATGGTTTCCGATTACTTTTGGGGTTATCGTTTTGTTGTTCGCTCTATTTATGCCAAAACGACTGAGTTGGAGAGAGTTTTATCTAACATTCGGTCTTGTTGGATGGATCGGTTGGATGTCGGATATTTTTATAGGGATTACATTGGATTGGTTTGATCTAGGAATTCCTAATAAGATTGGGTTGGCTGATATAATCTCCATTGGAATTATTCCATCTGCACTGTCTGTGATTTTTTTAAATTATTATGAAGAAAAACGAAAGTGGTTGTACGCCATCGGATTTACAGCTTTATCATTTGCATTCGAGTGGGTAGCAGTACAAGTTGGTTATATGAAATTACATGGATGGAATACTTGGTGGTCATTGCCAGTATATATTTTTGTTTATGGCTTCTTTTTGCCATGGCACATTAAATTAATAAGAAAAGAATATGGCGGAAATGGGAATGTTGATGAGGAATTTAACCTTAACCTATTTAAAGAAAAAGCACGATAAAAGAGAAGATTTATCAGTATTTGTGCAATTAACGGGATTCGATAGTTAAGGAGCCAATCTTATTATGGCTCCTTACTTCGTTGTTTAGCTATTGGGCTTAGTAAGGGTGTTAGAAAAAAAGCTAGAGATTAATCCCCAGCTTTTTAGCTTACTCTTTCCTCTAACCTCTCTATAATAGAAAGGAATTTGTTAGCTTCCCTTGTTACATGAGCTTGGACTTTTTGAAGGGGAACAGCTGATTTCAATAGTGTCTCTTTTCGTTCGTGGAGCGGAAGGACAGTTCCGAAAATTTGCTACGTTAACCTCTCATCAAAATAAAGGCTATGGGAGCAAACTCCTGATATATGTGCTCGGGGAAGCGGAGCGCTTAGGCGTGA
>NZ_JBEGDL010000071.1:0-11082 GCF_040813775.1 Ammoniphilus soli | reverse complement strand
GTACATCCCAAAGCATCGGTCAGAAGCGTCGTGTTGAGACGCTTTGCTCTTTCAATAATCTCTCGAGATAAAAGTGTTGGTAAATTCGAGTTCGTCATTTCTATACACCCCTTTAACTTGATTTCAATTAAGTAGTATTTATTACTACCTAAATATGTTCTGTAATATTTATTACTTTATTAACGATATATTAACATTGAAAATTGTAGAAGTAAACCTTTATTTCAACTATGAAGAATGAATTACAGGGATATTTACAAAAAAAAAGTGATGAAAATGAAGAATTCGAATAAATATCGAACGCTTCATTTCCATCACCCATATTACTTAATTATTATGGTGATATTCTATTTCTGTAAGAATGGTATTGATTTTATCCAAGCGATGCTTCGTTCTGTCAGGATAGTTTATGGCTACAGCACTAATAATATAATCGGCCACAAACATCGATGCAATCGTGGAATTGTGGAACGAAATACTGCTAGAGCTACATGGTAAAAACACGTCTGAAAATGGGACCAAAGGAGAAGAATAACTGTCAGTTATCCCTATTACTCTGGCATCGTTTTCTTTAGCTTTTGTAACAAAATCAATTACTCTCCTAGCATACCTTGGAAAACTAATAGCGATAATCACATCTGATGAAGTAAGACCAATAACTTCGTCAATCCAATCGGCTTGATCCGCAATAATCAAATCACAGTTGCCTAATAAACGATTCAGTCCATGCGTTAAGTATTGTGCGACCGGCAATCCGCTTCTTACGCTTGTACAATAAATTCGATTCGCAGAAACAATCATGTTCAACGTATCATTTAATGTCTCTGTCGAAATCATTTCCACAGTGGATTGGATATTATTGATTTGATTTTCTGCACAGCGAATCCATAGATCACTTTCATTTAAATTTTTCAGATTAGCCTCTAATCTCGTTTGAGGGGCTGCCCGATTGCGTAAAAGTTCCTGAAGGCCTTTTTGAAACTCCGTGTAACCAGAATACCCCAGGCTAAAGCTTAATCTCATGATGGTTGTCGTACTAGTACCCACCAGCCCGGCCAACTGATCTACGGTCAAAAAGGCTACATCCATAGGATGCTTTATGATATAGTCAGCTACTCTCCGTTGCGTTTCTGTCAATTCTGATATTTTGTTTTGTAATTTCTGTATTGGACTTTCCATAAACTCTCTCCCCTATTGTAATGGGCGTAAATTTTATTTCATTTCGTTTAACACGAAAAACATTTGTAACATCAACTAGATGAATTTTAACATTTTTATTTTTGGTTGTAAAAGGTTAAACAATAATACCAAAAAATTACAAGGTGATATAAAACAACATATCTCTTTGAAGCCAATGGTGGAACAAATTAAAGGAATTATTCCTGGTACAAGTGTACTATGCAGCACTGTTTGTGATCATTTTAGGGTTGATTCTCTTTTCTACTTCCCATCCAACGACCACGAAAGGCTATTGGCCCAAACTGCTAGTAATCATTAGCGGTACTTTAGGTATTCTCTATGTTCTTTCTATTGTCAACTCTGAAATGGATCGTTTGCCGAGACATGGGAAGCGGTTCAAAGGACAGCACGAAAATTGAAGAAGCGACCAAACCATTCCTTCAAATCAAGCTTTTACACAAGTGAAAAAATGGTTACAAAATGGTGGAGGGGGCACAGCAAGAGGTGTTTTGATTCACCCCGTTTTATTACTAACCTTTAGATTCCTTATCGGCAATAACTTTTTGGAACAGTAATAAGGAAGAGAATCTTAATTTTAACCCCATTCGGCAGAAATCATATCATTAGAAACTGGGTAATGAGTCAACTGCATCAGCTAAATCTTGATAACTATCCTTCAAATACCGAGAAGTCGTTGCAATATTACTGTGCCCTGCTAACCGCCTCACCTTTTCGATATCATTCCCTGTTGCCTTGAGCATCCACTTGCAGAACGTATGCCGAAATTGATGAGGAGTTAATTTCCTCTTGGATGTGCTGTATGATTCGATCATCGTTTGAATCCCCCGGATCGAAAACTGTGGGGACCGCTGGCTATAGAAAACATAGGGAGAATCCGCGACATGTTCCTTTTTGTTGGCTATTTCCGAGCGGAACTTCAACCAATCCTCAAGCTCTTGAAGAAGCGTATTCGAAATGGGAATGGTGCGCACTTTGTTCCCCTTCCCCAAAACCCGGATCCGCTTTAGCTCGAGATCTAGGTCTGTCAATTTCAGGTTAGACAACTCCTCCACCCGAAGCCCGGCATAAGTCAATACATACACCACTGCCCGATCCCGGCGATATTTCTCTTCTGGATCGACCCCCCGGCTGTTCACCGGTGTCTTTCTCATACGAATGAGTAGGTCCTCAAATTCCTCCTCGGTTAGCCACATGATCGTTTCATGATCTTCATCGGCCGACTTTAGATCCTCGATCCCCTCCATCGGGTTATGCTGAAATTTTTTATTCTTTCGGGCCCAGGTGTAAAAGCTGCGTAAAGCGTTCAACCGACGGTTGATCGTGGAAACAGCGAGCGGCTTCCCTTCCGATGGTCTCATCATATCAGCCACCCACTTCCGGATATCCGTTTCCGTTACATAATCCTCTCCCTGAATACCGGTGGCATCAAAAAATTGGTGGAGGTCATTCAGATAGGAAACAACCGTATGGCGAGACAACCCTTTCTTATTTAAATAGGTTAAATAATCGATCAAGATCATATAGCACATCCTTTGACTTATATGCTGAGTTTAAGAGGCTAAAATCACCCCTAAAATCTATCACTTTTCCATATTATATGATGAGTATATCATAGTTTTAAAGACTATGAACATGTATAATGTAAATTATATGTTTAGTTTCTATTAGTGTTAAAAAACTAGATAATACGCTTTCAGCACAAAGAATAGAATAGATTATATTATATTTAATAAAGCACATTTTCCTTAGTAATATGTTAACACGGAAAAATATAAGCAACTAATTCTTTAAAATTTGTAATGGAAAAAAACAAAAAAAACGGAAGTATCTCATGTATACTTCCGTTAGTGAGAGTATGAAAACTTAATCCTACTAATATCAAAAGAATGGGAGTATCAACCACTCCATTTTCCCGCCTATCTTACGAAGCAGAAATAGCAGTGTTTGAAATTTCTGTTTAGCACAAGAGAACTTTCACCTCTCTCCCACCGCTAACAATTCTGGCATTCGTTCAGTAAGAAGTAAGCTTGTTTTTCGCTATCAGTATAACCATATAGTTTCCATCCTTGGACAAGGCAGGTTGCTACCTCATCGATATCTTGATAAATTCTTTCCTCTGTTTGACAATATATAATAAAATACATCTAAAACTCCTCCATAATAAGAAAATAAGAGATATCTTATCTAACTTCTTATTGTTTTTTTCTAGGGAGGACAGGAGTAAAGATATTTATTCCTGTCCTATTTCTGACGCTAAACTTCAATTTCCATCTCCAAAAGAGCATAGCTCAAGCTTTTCCCATGGGTATCCATACTTAAAGATGTAGTCACTCCACCCAGCAACGCTTGTTGGCATACAAACTGCAAGGCAGATATATTAGGGACTTCATAACGAATAATCTCTCCCGCTACAATGTCCTTCAGATGCTTTTTCACCTCTTCTGAGGTTACCTTCTCACACAACATGTCGTAATCTTGTTCGTTATAAGGAATTAGAGAGAGAATCAACGTATTCCCCTTGTCCCCTGCACGACTATGAGCCAGATGATATAATTTCTTTTTCATCCTTTACCTCCCGAATACTGACCTCAGATTTTACCTTTTCTCTTGGAATGAATACCGAGACAATACCGATCACTTCATACACATATTTCCGGGCTCCGCCTCCCCCTGCAGGCCCGGATGTATACAAGGCCTCCACTTCTTCCCCTATGAGTTTTGCTTCCTCCATCGTAGAAGCTCTGCCCGCCACACGCAGACGAATTTCATAAGGTTCGGAATATCCATTGAAGGAAGTTCGATGAACGGATGTTTGGCCAATATAATCCACACGAAGTTCAGAGAATTTTTCCTTTAACCGTGTCCGAATAACTTCCCCCGCCAATTGCGCTCTCGCCAGAGCATTGGCTCCCGCATAAGAGATCTCCCCTTCTCCGATAAAGCCGGCATCATAACCCACACTCACCTTTAAGGTGGAAGGGATATATTTTCCTCGACCGCCTGTCACCTCAACACGGTAAGGAGCGACTTCTTGCAGATGGACCTGAGTAAAATCTGCGGCAATATCCGGCGTCATATACTCAGCCGGATTCGTTACTTCATAAAGGAGTTGCTCTTTCGCTGTCATTAAATTGATCACTCCACCCGTTCCGTCCACTTTGCCGATGATGGCGGTTCCATCTGAATGGACATCCACAAACGGATAGCCTAAATTTGCAAAATCGGGTACTTCTTTCTTTCCAGGATCCGCAAAGTAGCCCCCTGTTATTTGACCGCCACATTCCAAAAGATGGCCAATCACCGTTCCTTGCGCCAGCCGGTCCAAATCATCGAGAGACCAGCCGAAGTGGTGTACCATCGGAGCAACAAATAAGGAGGGGTCAGCTACTCTTCCTGTCACAATGATATCGGCTCCGCTTTCTAATGCCGGAAGGATAGCCTCCACGCCCATGTAAGCATTGGCGGAAATTAGAGAACCATAGACCGATAGGGGTTCCCCGGTTTCCAACGTACGTTGTTCAGGGTGGATATGTTCGAATACATCATCCCCTGTGACAGCGGCAACCTTAATCGAAAGTCCCATTTTATGGGCAAGCTCTACCATTTTTTCTGCAGCCGCAATCGGATTAGCCGCACCCATATTGGTAATCAGTCGAATCCCCTTTTCTTTGATCACCGGCAATAGAAGGTCCATTCTTTTTTCCAACAATGGATCATAGCCGTGATTGGCATTGTGTCGTTTTCTCTTTTGTGCCAAGGCAATGGTTCGTTCCGCTAAACATTCCAACACGAGATAATCCAGATTCCCTTTTTCCGCTAATATGACAGCAGGCTCTAGTCGATCTCCCGAAAATCCCGTTCCTGATCCAATACGAATCATCCTGTTCACCTCACGATGTAGTCATGTAATCCTTTACCTTATAATAAGCAAGTTTTATGCCAAAAAAATAAACGCTTTGGTTAAGCGTTTTCTATATAACTTTATAAAATATTAGAAAAAATGACAGCGAGTTCCTACTATGTCTTTCATTACATTCGCTTAAATCCTAAGAGTTGAAGTATATTCTAAGTCTTTAGAAGGAATCATCCTTTATTCTAAGGTTTTAGAATTTCGGGATCAGGACATTTGATACTTTTTCATTTTATTATAGAGGGTAGCTAAAGAAACGCCGAGTTCCTCCGCTGCCTTTCTTTTTTCATCCAGATCGTCCCCGTACCGTTTTAACGTTTCTGTAATCCATTGCCGCTCTGCTTCTTCCACAACTTCCTTTAATGTCCGGTTTGGCTCCGTTGGAATAGGATCAGTTAATCCTATTGATTTTAAAATCGTTTTCGGTAAATGGTGGGGAAGGATCTCCCATTCTTCTGCCATACAGATCGCGTGATCCACCGCATTCTTTAGCTCGCGCACATTACCTGGCCAATCATATTCTCGAAGTAAGGCTAGCGTTTGATTATTCACCAAATAATGAAGGGGCGGTTGTTCAGATGAAATATGCTTATTAGCGGATCGCACCGTAAAGTCGACTAATTCGGGAATATCTTCCTTTCGTTCACGAAGTGGCGGCAGGTATAGGGTCAAAACATTTAGTCGGTAGTAAAGATCCTCACGGAAAAGATTCTTTTCCACCAGGTGTTGAAGATCTTTATTCGTTGCAGCAATGACACGGACATCGATTTTCTTTTCTTTTGTTTCCCCTACTTTTCGTATGGTTCCCTCTTGTAAGACGCGAAGTAGCTTCGCTTGCAAATCATAGGATAATTCTCCGATTTCATCGAGGAAAATGGTTCCGGTATCCGCAATTTCAAACAGTCCCATTTTCCCGCCTTTTTTCGCATTGGTAAACGAACCCTCTCCATAGCCGAAAAGCTCGCTTTCGATCAATGCCGAAGGGATAGCTGCACAATTGACAGGGACAAAAGGGCGGTCCGAACGCGGACTCTCGTTGTGAATCGCTTGGGCAAAAAGCTCCTTCCCCGTTCCGCTCTCCCCCATAATCAGAATAGGAAGAGTGGAATCGGCTGCTTTCTTCGCCATATGAACGACTTCTTTTAAACCGCCCCGGGACCCAATAATCTGGTCAAAAGAATAGCTGGCATGATATAAGGAGCCTACCGTTCTTTCCCATTGTTTTAACTTTTCTTTATGTCGGTTAAGTTCCTGAGAAAGCGTATGGACTTCTGTAAGTCCTTTGCAAACGGATACGGCTCCTATAATCTGATTGCGCACCCTAATCGGAGCCATATCCACTACATACTCATGGTCCCCTTCTTTTCTATAGATACCGACTCTCGTCTGTCCATCCCGCAAGGTATCGACCAGCACAGAACTAGGTCTTACTTCGCGTAGAGGTCTTCCCAAAATTCGCTCGGGCGCTACTCCCGTAATCCTTGTATATTCAGGATTGATCAGTCTGACAATCCCTTGGTTATCGATGACTAAGACTCCATCATGGATCGAATAAATAATGGCATGCAACCATTCCAACTGTTGCTCGAAAGAAAGGTCTTCTCTAAACTCTTGTAGAAATGGATGATTCATATGTCCTGTTCCTTTCTTCTCCTTTTCTTCATCAAAGCTTTTTTCCATTGTAAACTCATTTCTCGTTTTTTAGAAATACTAAATACCTATATCTTTAAAAAATAAAAATGGCACCTTTTCCTGATTAGAAAGTGCCCCATACTGACCATATGTACGATAAAAAATTTAAAAAAGGCGATCAAAACTTTCTTTAACTACTTGTATGCATTTGATCACCTTGTTGCCTAAGGTAGGCTACTATCTTCTGGAATTCAACGATTAATCCGTCCATATCTTGACTCGCTTGAATGACTGACTGATCCGTTAATCCTCTTTTTTCAACGAGCTCATACATGGCTTCTCGCCGGTTATTGATTTGCTCCGAAAGATGAGTCAACTTATATAATAACATAAAGCTGCCCCTATTCTAATAGAATCTATATCTGGATTTGCAGAAAAGACAAGGGGCGGCGCTCGAAACACTACCCCGTTTTTAAACTCCAACAAAAATTAAAGCGAAATCGCGCCTGTTAACACAGCAACAACGGTCATAACCAAGGTGGTGCCGAATGCCCATTTGAAAATAAAACGCTGATGTTCCCCTAACCCTACTCCGGACATACCAACTAGGATAAAAGTAGAGGCGGTTAATGGACTTAAAGGGAAACCCGTCGTCATTTGGCCTAAAATGGCCGCCCGGCCCACCTCAACAGGATCAATGCCAAAGCTCGTTGCTGTCTGGCTTATAATCGGAAGCACCCCAAAATAAAAAGCGTCGGGGGTAAACACTAAACTAAGAGGCATGCTAACAAGGGCCACTAAGATGGGCAAATGAGCCGCAAGCCATTCAGGAATGAATGAAACCGCACTGGTTGCCATGGCATCAATCATTTTTGTTCCGGTAAGAATTCCTGTGAAAATTCCCGCTGCAAAAATCATCGTAGAGACCATGACGACATTGCTCGCATGACTAGATAAACGTTCCTGTTGATCTTGTAGTTTTGGGTAATTTACTAACAATGCGATTGCGAACGCTATCATAAAGAGGATAGGCAATGGTAACCAAGATTCAATCAGAGCTATGATAAGAACTACAGTTAAGATAGCGTTAAACCAAAAAAGTTGAGGACGCTTCGCTTCTGCTGGAGCTAAAGTAGCCGCTAATTCTGCAAAAGATTCATGCTGATGCTCTTGAAGATTAATGATTCCTAGCCTTTTCTGTTCTTTTTTTCCCAATAAGTAAGAGGCAAATAATACCCATACAACCCCAGCGATCATTGCAGGAATAATCGGGTTAAATAATTGAGCGGATTCCACATTCAGCGTAGTCATTGCCCTAGCTGTAGGACCTCCCCATGGAGCAATATTCATGACACCGGCACCCAATGCCACAGTTCCTGACAAGACCAGAGGACTCATTCCTAGTTTTTTATAAATAGGAAGCATAGCAGAAATGGTAATCATGAATGTAGAAGCTCCATCCCCGTCTAAAGCCACGATCATGGTTAAAATCGCTGTACCTATAACAACCTTTACGGGATCTCCCTTTACTAAACGAATGATACGAGAAATGATGGGATCAAATAGACCGGCGTCTATCATCAATCCAAAGTATAGAACAGCAAATCCTACCATAATTCCTGTAGGCGCAACCTTCTGAATCCCCTCCAACATCATTTTGCCCATTTCCGGGCCAAACCCACCCATTAAGGCAAAGGCAACGGGTACAAGGATTAAAGCAGCTATGACCGACAGACGTTTGGTCATAATTAAAAATAGAAAGACGGCAACAGTTAAAAAACCAAATAAGGCCAACATTAATGACTGCACCTCCATAAACTTGTTGTTATTTTTTCTGGATAACCAAAGCTCACCAAAAAATCCTACACTCTATCTCTATTTGTCCCTCCTCTATAAAGCGCTTATTTTTACCAACTAAATTTGCAAAATCTATGCCAAAGATAAAACCACTCAAATCGAAGCGTTTTCAGTTTTGATTCTAAAATATTAGAAAATATTGCGTGAATCCAATCAGTTTTTTAAATAATACTACCATTTTTACTATAGATCCGCCTTATAAAGCATTTCTAACTTTTTAGAAAAGAAAAGTTTGTTATTCTAATAAATTAGAATAACATCTACTCTAAAACCATCCTGATAAAAGAGAGGGCTGAACCATAAGGACCCATGCCTCACTCCTTATTTTGGTCAGCCTCTTATCAATCTGATTATTTCTTTATGGATGGTATTTCGATGTAAGAATGATGTTTCCCACCGGTTGATAGCGTTTGTTTAGCAACTTTCAACTGGCCTTGCAATCCCCAAATTCCAGCATAATTGGAATGAGGCATGTACTCAGGGAAGTTCGATGAGGAAATATCTACTCGTATTCTAGATCCTTTTTTAATCGTCCAGGTAATGGGCCAGGTTTCAATGTTTACGTCAATCACTTCACCCGGCTTATACGTTTGCGGAGTGGTCGCACCATTACGATAGGCTAAACTCGTAATCCCGTTACGAATGTTATATGCCTTTCCATCAGGAAAAACCTCACTCACTTTGACCGTGAAAGATGTGTCCTCCGCATCTGAAGCAACATACAAGTTCGCTTTTATCCTTCCTGAAAGGCGCAAATCTTCCTTTAATGGTTCTGATACAAATGTAATAACGTCATCTCTGTACCCTGGTGCCTCTTGTAACCTTGGACCGGCCAACGTGAACATACCACCTAGTACAGATTCCGCTCCGTTCGTTAGAACCGGATGATCTGGATCGTATTGATAGCTGATTGTATTTTCTTTAGCAGGAGGATGATGATCCAATCCACCTTGTCCAGTTAAATAAAGTTTTTGGGGTGCGGTTCCATTCTGTTTCCAATTCTTCCATACCCCTTCACCTATCACGTAAGATTCGATATTGCCAGTAGAGTAATTGTAAGGCTCGTCCTTTAAGTGATGATTAAACCACTCTAACTGAGCTTTTAATTGATTGATTGCACCGTTTGGATATTCTAGTTGACCAGCTGACACTTGTACATGATTCCATGGACCGATAACAAATCTACTTTGATCCTTAACCGATTTAGATAAATTATTCCACGCATAGAGCATTCCTTCAAAATGGTGGTCATACCATCCTCCCACGAAGAAAACAGGAACATTCACTTTGCTGGGCATCTTCCCCAATTCCGCCCATAGCCCGGATTGCCAAAAAGGGGCTTCCGGACTTACATTGGTGACCCAGTCTCGATACCATGGAAGCTCCACCCCAAAGATCTCTTGATCCATATTTACCTGTGGCCTAACCATTAAAGCATCCTCATAGGTTTTTCCAGACAATGGAGGCACACCTGCGTTGCCCATCGTCCAACTGGTATATATATCAGGACGAAACATGCCATTATTGTACATTTGTTTATATCGTTCAGTACCAAATACCGTTATAAACATCGTGGTTACTTCCGGTTGATCAGCAATAACCCATTGGGTAAAACCTAAGTAAGAGTTACCATGGGTTCCAATCTTCCCATTATTCCATGATTGTTTTGAAAGCCATTGTAACGTATCAATTCCATCTTTTCTTTCATTTTCAAATGGAACCCACTTTCCCTCTGATCCACCAGTTCCTCGAGCTTCCTGAACAACAGCTGCGTAGCCATATTTTGCAAATACTTTAGCTTTATCTCTCTCACGTGCAGTACTGTTACTATAAGGATTCCTTGTCATAAGAACAGGCCAGGGGCCCTCTCCTTCAGGAAACGCCACATAAGTCTTCAATTTAATACCATCCGACATTTCTACCATATACTCTTTTTCTCCGCCAAATTCATGGGTAGGCGGCGCTAATTCATCGTTTGCCGTAGCCTTCGGTATGTAACCACTAAAAAAGCTTAAAAACATAAAGGTTACAATCATCCCGATCGATACTTTTCTTTTGAAAAATCCTCTCAAAATAGAAACCTCCTTCTTACCTCATGGACTTTATGTATCCTTACAAAAGATACATTTTTCGGGTAGAACACATACTACAGTAAGCGCTATCCAAATATGTTAGTAAAACGATCCCTCCCTGTTTCAAAACTTTTAAACTACTATTTAAATGTATTTGCAATTTTTATGCCATTTTTTATTCGCTATCATACATTGCTTTAGATAACAATTTTCCTAAGAACAAAATAATTCATACAATAATTATTTCAAATCATTTAGAATGGACCAGTATCTAAAAAATGATATAAACCACTCTACTCCTTGTTCCTAAAAAGGAGTAGTTCCATAGTGAATATGGAGGCTACTTCAAATGAAAGTAATGTTTTAGACTAAGCCCCGATAAACAACAAAGTGGCAATCCAGAACGATGAA
>NZ_JBEGDL010000070.1:0-11727 GCF_040813775.1 Ammoniphilus soli | reverse complement strand
CGAAACTCCGTGCCGTGATGTGGGATGCGGAAGGACATCGTCTTCCTACAACCGTTGCGATTGCTCCGCAAAAATTGGCAGAATCAGCTGGCTTTACGATTCCTGCGGATCGCAAGTTCATCATCGTTCGCGGCGATCAAATCGGAAAACAGCATCCATTCTCTGGTGAGAAGTTAACGACTCTACTAGCCGTGTATAAATACGAAGGAGAGTTCGAAAACGCTCTTGACATGATGCGCGCGATTTATGAAGTCGGCGGTAAGGGCCACTCTGTAGGGATCTATTCCTTCAACGACGAGCACATTCACCGTCTAGGCCTGGCTGCACCGGTAAGCCGCATTATGGTCCGCCAGCCTCAGTCCAAGGCAAACGCAGGTGCGTTCAACAATGGGATGCCGATGACCTCCAGCATGGGTTGCGGGACGTGGGGAGGAAACATTACGTCCGAAAACGTACACTTGAAGCATTACATGAATACGACTTGGGTTTCCCGTCCGATTCCGGAAGACCGACCTTCTGATGAGGAGCTATTTGGAGAGTTTTACGAAGCTGAATTGGAAAAGTAATAGAGTTAATTCGCTAGTAGTAAATGAGATGAAAAGGCTAACTTTTCATCTCATTTTTAGTATCGATACTGTTAAAAAAGTTATATTGCAGTGAGGATGGAGGAGAATCATGACGAATTTTGGACGGATTAATGGTAAGACGCAATTAATAGGACTCATCGCATCACCGGTCAGTCAAAGCTTATCGCCAACGATGCATAATATGGCTTTCCGAAAGCTGGGTCTTAACTATGCCTATATGGCATTCGATGTCGAACCTGATCAATTGGCGGATGTCATAACTGGAATACGAGCGCTAAACTTGCGTGGATTTAACGTTTCTATGCCTAATAAAATGAGAATTTTACCTCTTCTGGATGAGTTAACTCCTGCTGCCCAGTTTATTGGAGCTGTTAACACTGTCGTAAATGAAAATGGTAAACTAATTGGTCATAATACGGATGGCATTGGCTATATGCGCAGTTTGAAGGAAGCGGGAATTATTTATGCGGGCAAGAAAATGACATTGCTGGGTGCTGGAGGTGCAGGCACTGCGGTTGCCATTCAAGCAGCATTAGACGGGATAGCTGAGATTTCTATCTTCAATCGTGACGATGAGTTCTTTCCTAGAGCGATAAGAAATGCAGAGATAATTAACGAGCAAATCAAGGATAGAGCCTGTAAGGTGACTGTATACAGCCTGGAAGATTCAGAGAAACTTAAAGCAGAAATATCAAGTAGTGATCTGTTGACTAACGCTACCAGTGTTGGGATGAAGCCAGAAGGGCAAAGTCTCATTCTTGAAAGTTCTTGGTTACGCCCTGATCTAATTGTATCTGACGTAATCTATAATCCAGGAAAAACAAAATTGCTAGAACAAGCAGAATCCGTCGGTTGTCATGCGATAAATGGATTAGGAATGATGCTTTGGCAGGGTGCTCAAGCATTTGAAATGTGGACGGGGCAAGAGATGCCTGTTGAGTATGTGAAGGAGCAGTTGTTTTAATCGACGGACAACAATAAGTAAAGTTGAGGCTAAGATCGTAAGAAAGAAGATTTTTCCTGCGATCTTTTCAAAGCATACGGATTTATGTATTACAAAAACTCATCAATTCGATGAGTTTTATTCATTTTATTAATCAAAAAAAGCAAGATATACTGATGATAAGAGAAAAATGAATGGAGGACTACAAATGATGACAAAGAAATATTCTCTAGCCAACCTAACCGTTCTTGGCTGTTCACCCGATGAGCAAACCTACATTGCAGCGCGGACCGGCTATGATTTCGTCAGCTTGCGTCCTATTTATATGGGCTTGCCTGGAGAGCCTAACTTCGCGTTAGCTGAAAACAAAGATTTGCTTCGGAAAACGAAAACAGCGCTTACAGAGACAGGCGTAAAGCTTCTCGATATTGAACTCGCTCGCATCTCTGATCAGATCGATCCAAAAAGCTATGTACCCGCTATGGAAGTTGCCGCTGAGCTTGGAGGACGTCATGTGCTTAGCAGCATCTGGACGGAAGACCGCAGTTGTTATATGGAGCGGTTTGCAGAACTTTGTGATCTGGCAAAACCATTGGGATTGACAGTAGAACTCGAATTCGTTCCTATTGCCGCTGTCAATAATCTTGCGGGAGCACTCGATGTTCTCAATACGGTAAAACGCGATAATGCAGGTCTTATGATCGATGTTCATCACTTTCATCGCTCGCTGGACAAGGTTGAAGATTTAGATAAGGTTCCCCGTGAATGGTTCCGTTTCCTTCATCTTTGCGATGCGCCTGAGCAAATCCCCAATTCGAAAGAAGAAATGACCCGTATCCTTAGAGAAGAACGCTTATACGTAGGAGAAGAGGGTGGGATCGATGTAGGGGCCATCGTGAATCGAATCCCAGAGATCCCTTGTTCAATTGAGCTGCCTAATCTTAAACGGTTGAAAGAGTTGGGGTATGAAGAGTTTGCGAAGCGTTGCTTGCAATCCGCAAAAAATTATTTTGATGTTCGGTCAAGCAAGCGTCAAGTCTCCTAGTGGAAGCGAAGCACCTCATTAGAACTGGAAAAATGATATTGATATAAAGGTTTAGGGGGAGACGGTATGAGAAAGATTCTAATGCTTCACGGAATTAATCACAATATGTTTGGCAAAAGAGATCCTAAACAATATGGCACGATCACACTCGAGCAAATCGATGAACGACTCCATGAGCTAGCCAGCGAGCTTGGTGTGGAAATGGAGAGCTTTCAGACAAACCATGAAGGCGAGATGTGCGAAAGAGTTCATCAGGCCTATTTCGAACAAAAGGATGCGGTCATCATTAATGCCGGTGCCTGGACCCATTACAGCTACGGCCTGCGTGATGCCCTTGCCATCTTGGAAGTGCCGATTATCGAAATCCATATGTCCAATATTCATGCTCGTGAAGAGTTTAGACATCATTCCGTTTTCGCTGAAATTGCCAAAGGTCAGATCGCTGGCTTTGGAGTTGACAGCTACCTTCTCGGACTGAGAGCAGCTGTTGCCGCTATCGAGTAGTGTCAAAAAAATGATGGAGATAAGAGAAACCTCTTATTTCCATCTAAGATAGCTTGATTAATTTTGGTGTATATTGATCGAATATAAGGTTAATACGGTTGATTCTGAAAGATAATGATTGATTTTTGAAGCTATAATTATATTATATATAAGTAAAATTGTTTGCATTATTTCAAGCGAATATTTTTTTAAAGAAAATATATTGATAATTCGTTGTTTTGTAAACAAAAATAGGGGGAAAAAGAAAACATGAAAAAGTTTCGTAAAACAATCTTTTCCGTAATCGCTTCCAGTATGATCATGATGGTTGGATGTAGTTCTCAAAGTGGGTCTTCTACAGCAGAACCAGCCCCGGGTGCTTCACAGGAACAAGGAACTTATCCCAATGGTTCTGTAACCGGCGTCATCCAATGGGGAGCAGGGGGTGGCTTAGATACCATGGCCCGTGCGATTGGACCTTTGGTTGAAAAGCACCTAGGCGAATCTATCGTATTAACCAATAAACCAGGAGCAACAGGTGCTATTGCTGTTTCTTATGTCAATGATAAAAAAGCAGACGGATCCAATTTGCTGTTCGCCGCTGAAAATCCTGCTCTTTATGGGGTATTGAAAATTTCCGATGTAGGGTTTCAAGATTTTTATCCCGTGAGTATTTTTGCCAGAGGGGTAGCGACGGTTGTTGTTCCAGCCGATTCCAAATATCAAACACTGGATGACTTGATCAAGGATGCAACGGCAAATCCCGGTAAAGTGAAGATGGGCTCTACAGGTCCAGGAGGCCTGCCTTTTGTAGTAACGACGATGCTAGGGACAGTTACAAAAACCGAATACAATATGGTTCCCTTTGATGGAGATGGCCCGGCTTTAACCGCTGTGCTTGGAGGACACCTTGATGCAAGTGTGATCGCTCTTCCGGCAGCTGTAGAAAATGCGAAAGCTGGAAAGCTGCGCATACTCACCGTCATCAATGATGAAAGAATTGAGGAAGTAAAAGATGTTCCAGCGGTATCGGAAATCCTTCCAGAAATGAAACCGTATTTGCCATGGGGTCCTTTCTATGGGGTTTGGGTGAAAAAGGACACGCCTGACAATGTGAAAAAAGTATTGGAAGATGCCTTTGCTAAAGCTCAACAAGAACCTGAATTCCAGGAATTCTTAAAGCAGAGGGGTGCTATTTCGGTAGGATTGTCTGGTGCTGAAGCCGAGCAGTATTGGAAGGATTGGCAATCCATCACAACTTGGTTGTTACAGGATGCTGGAGCGGCCAAAGTGAGCCCGGCAGAATTGAATATCCCAAAGAAAGAATAGGTGATTAGATGACAGCGGGTAAATATATTCCACCCTTAATGATTGTGGTAAGTCTTGCGGTTTTCGCAATGTCCTATAATATCGAAGACTCGAGTATATTTGACCCTTCATCGCCTTCTTTTTTTCCTGCCGTTGTTGGCGTAGTAATGTTCCTATGCTCCTTATTGATATTCAGAAGAGGAAGTCAGCCTTCCTCTTCTCTTCATCAAAAGGCCCAACAGCATGAATCGGGTAAAAAGAAAAAAGAGGATGAAGACGAGGAAGAAGATCTTTATGAGGCCGAAATCATAACCCCGAGAGAAATCAATGTGCGCTTAATTTTATTTACAGTTTTAGTTGTCTTGTTCGCGATCTTAATGAATTATCTTAATTTTATGCTGGTTTCCTTCTTGTTTCTCCTAGGATCTATGCTTTTACTGAGTAAAGAAAGAAAGTTTCGAAGTTTTCTCGTATCAGGGATTACATCGGTGGCCTTTTACTATATTTTTGTTTATGTATTCCATATTGTGTTCCCTTAAGGTTAGGAGAGGATGAAATGATAGATCAAATCTTAGTTCCTTTACTGGACATCAAACTGTTGCTGCTGATTGCTGTGGGTACCCTGTTTGGTGTAATCAAAGGGCTCTTGCCTGGCCTGTCTGTCACGATGGCAGTAACCCTGCTCGTTTCATTAACCTATACTTGGGAAACGATTCCAGCCCTCGTTACGATGATTGCCGTGTTTTATGGAGGGGTTTACGGTGGGGCGCGCTCGGCCATTTTAGTGAATATTCCCGGTTCTGCCTCATCCCTGGCTGCCACTTTTGATGGCTATCCGCTGACCAAACGAGGGGAAGCCGGGGTGGCTATTGGAATTGCTACCCTTTATGCGGCTATCGGCGGATTGATTGGACTTTTAGTGCTATCTTTGGCTGCGCCTTATTTAGGGGAGTTTGCTCTTGGCTTTGCGGCTCGCGACTATTTTCTGATCATGCTTCTCGGTCTTTTGCTCGTCGGAGGTTTAGGCGGCGATTCGTTACCGAAAGCGATCTTTGTAGCCGGTCTAGGGATTACTCTTGGATTGGTAGGAATGGACACTCTCACAGGGGTCGAACGATTTACATTCGGTAATCTGGAACTAAAAAGCGGGATTAATTATATTGCTTGTATGTTAGGTCTGTTTGGCTTATCCGAAGTTTTACTGCAATTGCATAACTTAGGAAAAACAAAAGTGGATGTCGTGATCGGCAAAGTCCTTCCTCCTTTAATGTATTTGATCAAGTTTCTGCCATTAACGATTCGTACGTCTCTGATCGGGGTCATTGTTGGAGCTCTGCCAGGAGCAGGTGGGGAAATTTCTACCTTAGTTGCTTATGATCATGCCAAAAAAACAGTGAAAAACCCGACCCGTCCTTTCGGGAAAGGAGCTTACGAAGGCCTAGTTGCACCTGAAGTGGCGGTAATGTCCACGAATGGGGGCGCGATGATTCCAATGCTGACCTTAGGGATCCCTGGAGATGCGGTTACCGCGGTACTCATTGGAGCCATGACCATTCACGGCTTGAAGCCGGGTCCCATGCTGATGATCGAATCGCCGGAATTATTCTGGATCATTGTAGGGGCTGCTATGCTTTCCCTTGTTTTCATTTTAATTTGGGGATTATCTGCTATTTCGTTTTTTGCCAAAGTCATATTGATTCCCAAACACATCCTCATGCCGATTATTATTTTCTTTACCGTGATCGGTTCGTACGGGATTAATAATAGTGTAGTGGATGTATACTGGATGATTGCCTTTGGGGTGTTAGGTTATTTTATGAAGTTATATAAGTTTCCTACTGGGCCAATGGTGCTAGGGATTATTCTGGGACCGCTCATGGATTCTTATTTGCGCAGAGCGATTATAACCGAAGAAGGAAGTGTACTAGGATTCTTGGCCAGTTTGGTAGCCCATCCGATCAGCTTTGTTTTGACATTCATCGTTGTCATTACGATCCTATCCCAAACGAGATTTTATAATAATATGAAAGAAAAGGTATTTGGGTCTCTATCAAAAAAAGCCGTGAATGAGAAAAAGGCGGGATAGTTTCTAAAGAAGGCGCAATATATTTTGCTGCCTTCTTTTTTCTTGAGGTTTATTTTCTTTAAAAAAGACACTCTTTAACGAGTGGCGGAATCCAGCTATTTGATCGTTCTACTCGCAGTGTAAGCATCACACCTGTCGGTGAGGAGTTTATCAAACATGCTCGGAGGGTCGTATCTGAGTTTGAAGAATTGCAATCGGTGATGAGAAGACAAGCGTCTTTTTTAAAAGGTTATGTCAGAGTGGGGACCATTCCCATATTAGGGCGTCTAGGGCTAGTCCCATGTATTGCGCAGTTCCACAGAATATACCCTGGGATTCATGTGGAGATTAAGGAAGGAAAAACGCTTGAGCTCATGGATCGTCTCCATTCCTCGGATATGGATGTGGCTTTCGTTGTCCCCTCTAAAGAAATTCATGAAAAAACGATCGTCTTTCATCCCGTCATAGAAGATGAGCTTGTTTTAGTTGTTGATGAATTGCATCCTTTAGCCAAAAAGAGCTTGATAAACCTATCGGATGCGGCTCATGAGAAGTTCATCTTTGCAGATTCTAGCTCCAGCATGAATAGGATGGCCATGGATGCTTGTCTTGATGCCGGGTTTACACCAAACGTCATTTATGAATGCGGCCAAGCTGACATGATTCTTGGACTCGTCGGAGAGCGTTTAGGAGTAACGATTATGGCGAGAAAAGTGGCTGCTGCTTCAGCTATTCCTCATACCATTTGTTTGCCTTTAAAGACCAGAATACAGCGCATTACCGCTTTAGCTGTACCTAATCAATTCCCGCTCTCCCAACCAGTCAAACTATTTGTCAGGCATGTTTTGCAAGGAGGTATGGGGTAATATGTACATTATTACTAAAACTCATAGATTCTATGAGTTTTATTCAATTTTTAAATGTGAAGGATCAAGCTATACTAGAATCCAGAATAAATCGTTAATTGGATAAGGGGTAGGGAACATGCTGCTTAAATATGCGCTTGACTTAAGTCGGAATATAGAGGAATTTCGGAAAATAAAGGATGACTTAACGGGCAATCGAGAGGCTTGTCATTCAGAAGCTGTTAAGATTAGCCGAGAATTGGATGAGAAGATCGTAAAGCTTCAAAAGCTTTGTTTAAGATAATAACACGTACGTTAATTCTAAGGAGACCTCTTATGTTTGTCTGGGTTTACACATCACTGGTCTTAACCTATATCGTAAACAGGTTATTTCCTGCATCCATACTTTCCTATATTGTTGGAGTACTCGCTGTCATAGCCGTCGTCATATCTTTCAGGCAAGCTTCAGGGCTCTACTTTATGGCAGGTCTTTTTTTTCTCCTGTCAGGTTGTGCTTTATTTTTTTATTTTGATTCACCATGGCATACGTTCTTTCTTCATTTTGAAAGCATGATGGGTTTACTTTCCTTCTTTTTTATGCTGCCATTTATCAATACTCTCATTCGCATTGGACACTTTGACACCCAACTGAATCAGCTGCTTAATATAAAAACGACCCAGTTGTCCCAACTATATAGGAGAAGTTCTCTAGTTTCTCATATCCTGGGGATTTTCCTCAATGTAGCAACCGCACCTCTGCTTGTGAAGTCCTTATCCTTTTCGTTAACTTCTTTGCAGGAAGGGATCAGGAATCGGTTTTACACTCGCAGTTTATTGCGGGCCTATGCGCTGTGTTTAACTTGGAGTCCTTTGGAAGTCCTGCTTAGTATGTCCATAGATGCCACGAAAGTGAAATACTATCATATTTTTCCTATAACGCTATTGCTGGCTATCTTCTTTATTTTGTTAGATTGGATCCTTTTTACAAAGGATAAGAGCAGTAGCTTGCCTGTTCTCCAAAGAGAATCAGGTCATGCGAACATGAACCGGATAAGGAAAAAAATCCTGCAGCTTATGGTAATGCTGCTGATGTTCACCTTTGTTGTTTCTTTAGTTGACCATTGGATTGAATACGGCTATCTTTTTTCAGTCGTCTTGGTTATTGTACCTTTTTCGTTAGTCGTGGCATTGATTCTGAAAAAAGGAAAACAGTATCTTGCCATTACCCTACCGCATTGGCGGCAACGGACAGGCAACATGTCTAACTTCTTTTTTATGTTTTTAAGTGCAGGATTGTTTGTTGAGATGGTAACCGAGACGCAAGCGGTTTTGGAAGTTCAAACTTTCCTTTCGCAATTTACAGATCAAGTGCTAGTATTTTATCTCTTTATCGGGGTGTATTTTGTCATATGTTCTCTGGGTGGGTTTCATCCGCTTATTTCGCTAGCCCTGATCATTGAAATGCTGAATCCGGTGTTCGGCCAATTAGCTGCCCTTCCCACAGCTCTCGTATTAGTCTGCTGTAGTCTGGCATCGGGAATGTATAGTCCTTACAATATTTCGGTTTCTATCCTTTCGAGTGAGATGAAGGTAAACCCTTATCGGATCACGCAATGGAATATTAAATTTGCGTTAGGTTATATGATCTTTAGTATTAGCGTGGCTTACGCCATCCACTTAATAGCCTAAGATTTTGCATTGCTATCGTGCTTAATTACTGAATTAAGCACGAGATGGAGTGTTGAAGACACCCGCACAACTCTACTGGAGGCACGAAGTTCCTCCTTTTTTGGGCTGATGAAAAGGGCTATCAATCTATCAATAATCCAAAAAGGGGTGTTCCTAATGAAAAAGGTCAAAATTGCTGTATTGGGATTAAATCATGGGTATAAATTTGCTATGGATGCCTTAGAAATACCAGGGGTTGAGCTTGTGGCCGTGGCTGGCGAAAATGAATTATCCGTTCAAAGAGCGAAGGAATTGAATGTGCCCATCTATAAAGATTACAAGAGTCTTATCCACGAGTGTGAATTAGATGGAGTCATCGTGACTCTTCCCAACCGATTACATAGAGAAGCGGTAGTGATATGCGCCAATAAAGGAGTTCATGTACTGGTTGAAAAACCCATTGCTGATACCGTTGAAGATGGAGAAGCCATGGTTCAAGTGTGCGCCCAGAAGAATGTCAAGCTGATGGTTGGGCATCACCGCCGTTATTCCAGTCGCTTACAAAAGTTGAAAGAAGTGCTTTCATCAGGGATCATCGGAGATCTTGTGGGAGTTAATATGTTGTGGGTCCTGGCCAAAGATCATTCGTATTTCAATGAAAAATGGAGAATCTCTAAGGGAGGCGGCCCCCTCCTGATTAATGGGATTCACGATATTGATAATCTTAGATTTGTAACAGGTTTAAATATTGAAAGTGTTTATGCTTCTGCACGCAATATCATCCGGAAAAATATGGTGGAAGATTCCGCTTCTATTATTTTGGAAACAAGCGAAGGACCAACGATCAATTATTTTGTATCGGATGGAGTTCCTTCCCCTTGGTCCTATGAGTTTAACCTAAGAGAAAATCCGAAATATGTCCGATATGATGAGAATTGCTACACCTTTTTCGGAACGAAGGGAAGCATTTCTTTCCCAAGCTTTACGGTTTATACCTATGAAGAAGAAAGATACGGATGGGAACACCCATTGAGAGTAGAAAAAATGGAAGTGGAAGAAAACGATCCGATGACCGCAGAGCTGTTGAACTTTATAGAGGTATTAAGAGGCGATGCGGATCCGCTTGTCACGGGAGAAGAAGGACTTCAGACCTTAAAAGTGATAAACGCAATTTGGAGATCAGCAGATATGGGGCAGAAGATATCGATCAGTTCATAGTTTGTGAGATGAGTGAGGCTGTCCCACCATTTGGGGACAGTCTTATTTTTCTCAGGTTGCTTGGTGATCTGGCGGGAGGAAATACATTTCATTTCCTCCATGGTTGAATAGGTGGAAAAATGCCACCTAAATCCAAAAACAAACAAGATAAAAGCGAAATAGTTGGATAAACGCCAATTCAGCTTTCCCTTTCAAATCTGTCCAAAAGTTGCTTTAACAGCCCCTTTAGCGACAGAGATAGCGAAATTGATAGAATCTTATAAAATGATGATTGACATCGTTTGCAAATCAGTATATATTGTTACTAGATCGATCTAAAAACAATTAACTAAAACCTAAACGAGTTAAATAAATATTTTTTTCTCTTATGGTAGATCGATCTAATAACCGCATTATCATAGAGGAAAATTTACTAGTTGATAAGCTGTTACTAGATCGATCTAGTAAATAGAGACATCAAATGAAACAAGTCAAAAGCTGGGGATAAGGCGGTGGTATAAAGGTGTTAGAGCTGCATTTGAAAAATCCAAATGAATTGGAATTGAGGAGTGTAGATCCTCTTCCGCAACCGCAAGGGGATGAAGTGAAAATTAAGCTTATCTACGCTGGTATCTGTGGTTCGGATCTAGGCGTGTATCGAGGTAAGCTGAAGCATGCGACGTATCCGCTTCGACCAGGTCATGAATTGCTTGGTACCGTGATCGAAGCAGGGGAGAACGCTCAGTATGGACTGGGTACCCGTGTGGTGATTCTGCCAAACACCTTCTGTGGGGAGTGCGACTACTGCCAAGCAGGCAAGACGAATATCTGTCCGCAGAAGAAATCATTAGGCGTGAATCAAGATGGGGGATTCTCAGAAGAGTTTATCATTTCTTCAAAGTTTGTACTGCCGATTCCGGAGGATCTCAGCGATAAAAAAGCAGTCCTGATCGAACCGTTTGCTGTAGTGGTTCATGCGCTGAAGAAGGTGAACATTACCAAAGGCACGACGGTAGCGATTGTCGGCAGCGGGAATGAAGGGATGCTGGCTGCAGCGCTTGCTTATCACTTGGGGGCTCAAGTTACAGCGCTCGATATTAATCCGAAGAAGCTTGAGTTGACAAAATCCCTTGGAGATATTCGAGTAGCTTTCCCGCAAGATGTAGAAGGTGAAACCTTTGATGTGGTCATTGAAGCGGCAGGTACGAAAGCCTCTGTAGAGCAAGCTGTTCAGCTTACTCGCCCAGGCGGCGCCGTGGTTCTCATTGGATTAGCGCCAGAAGTGAATTTGTCTGCGATGCACATCGTCCGCAATGAGATTTCGATCTTTGGATCTATTATCTACAATTTCCCAACGGATTATTTACAAACCGTTGAATATTTAAGAAGCCCTGATTTCAACGTCGATCCGATTGTTTCCAAAATCATGCCCCTTACATCATATCAAGAGGCGTATGATACCGCTTTATCCGGAGATTTCGGAAAAGTCCTATTTAAATTTTAAGGAGGCTATGCGTTCATGAAAGAACTAATTTCTCATCAACTCGTTAGATATTTAGAAGATCGTGGAGTGGAACATCTCTTTG
>NZ_JBEGDL010000069.1:0-13056 GCF_040813775.1 Ammoniphilus soli | reverse complement strand
AGTATGAGCAAATTATTTGGTGTTTAAGTATGGTTCGATGAAACCAGATTTTGTAATCACATGTAATCGCACCCTTTATTAATCCAATAAAAAAGACCACTTTCAAAATGGTCGTCTTTCTTACTTTCCTATTCATTTAAAGAGCCAAAAACAGCGGGTGAAATTTTATTGCTAATTCACTGGGGTGCAAAGGCTAAAATTGTGTTGATTCGTAAATATTCCATTTATACAGTCTTAATAACAATCGATAATTTATAGTTTGCATGCTCGTTTAACCTTTCCAAAAATTCATCTAATATATCATTAGATGGAAATTTGCATTCGAGCAGGTAACAACTATCTCCACTGATTTTATAGTTATGTATTACGTATTGTTCATGTGTTTTTATGAAAGACAGATACGGTTGATGATAAGTGTTTTTTGTATAGATATTAATTATCGCGTGAACAACATAACCCATTTTTTCTTGATTGATTCTAATGGTATATCCCTCAATAATGCCATTATCCTCTAATTTCGCAACTCTAGCTGAAGTAGCTTGTCCAGTCAAATGGACTTTCTCACCCAATTCTTTCATCGTGATACGACTGTTCTTGGATAGTTCCTCTAAGATACGAATATCCGTGCTATCGAACATTTATTCAACTCCTTTCATTAATCAAGTAAAACGACAAAAAGACTTGATTTCATCTATGTATTCGTTATTGGTCATAGTATAAGCTATACATAGCTCAAAGAAAAGGAGTTAGGTTCATATGAATATACAACAAATTCGAAATGCTACACTCGTAGTACAATATGCAGGGAAGAAGTTTTTAATTGACCCCTTTTTAGCAGATAAGGGTACTTACCCACCTTTTCCCGCTTTAAGACAAGATAATAATCCGTTAGTGAGCTTACCTACATCAATTGACAATATCATTAATAATGTAGATGCTGTAATTGTAACTCATCTACATTTAGACCACTTTGATGATGTTGCCAAAGATGTATTGCCAAAAGATATAAAAATGTTTGTACAAAACGAAGAAGATGCAACAGAAGTTAGAAACGCTGGTTTTCTAAATATAGAAGTGTTACAAGAAGATACCTCCTTTGAAGATATCCAGTTAACTAAAACAAAAGGTGAACATGGAAGAGGAGAGATATTAAAATTGCCATTGATTGGCAAAGTGAGTGGCGTTGTCTTCAAGCATCCAAATGAGAAAACGTTATATGTAGCTGGAGATACGGTTTGGTATGAAGCTGTTCAGGAAGTAATCGAAACACACAAACCAGAAATCGTTGTTGTAAATGGAGATGTCCAATTACTAGAGGGCGGTTCTCTAATAATGAGTAAAGAAGATATCTATGAAGTTTATAAGGCTGCCCCTTACGCAAAAATTATTGTTGTCCATTTGGAAGCTCTAAATCATGGGGCATTATCAAGAGAAGAATTAAAAAGCTTTATTCATGAAAAAGGAATTTCTTCTCATGTTTTAGTGCCAGATGACGGCGAATCATACTCATTTTAAGGTGAAAATGGACAGACATTGTAGCTTTAATCTTAAAGAAGAGAAGAGATAATTTAAGATAATGCTATTAATGGGAACGGGTTGAACACCATCCACTTTATGGACATTATGTATGGCTGAATCAAGTTGATAAATGTTTTGGCAAAGGACATCCTACAAAGCACGGGATGTCCTTTTTTAGTTTATTCTCAATCTTTAATAGGATTATATAATATAATATTATATTATATTTTTCCCATTAAATAGACTTGAACCATTTCTTAAACTATCCTCCCGTTTAGCTGACATTCCCATAAGGATTGCGAATGACAATATCAAATAAAAGAAATACTGAGTCATTTTCTCACTTCCTTCTCGGAAAAGAGTTTTCTAAGTTGTTTGGTTTCAGCTCTTCTTCAAGTATCCTGCCCAATACTTTAACAACAAAAGGAACAGCGTTAGCACACTGCTCCTAAACAATCGTTCCCGTAGCGTATACACTACAAACTATACTAACACCTTACATATTTGCGTTTGAAACCAAGCTGCCCTCTATCAATATACTTTTGAATATTTTCGAAAGCAAGCAGGATACTACTTTTTTTCTTGCCCCGCCTGACTTCGACTGGGCCTACTGCCTTCGCGGTTTCAACGGCCTTATCATGGAGCGGCAAATATGAAATCCCGACTGTGTAGATAAAATTATTCATCGCGGATTTTGTTCGATCTGGAGAATCGTGAATCTTATTTTCCACCTGATCAAGCATACTGGCAATCTTGCTTTCGCTAAATTCACCGTCCGGGCGATTACCCAAAAGCCAGCAGTAACAGCTCCAGCCCGCCGACATTCTAAGTTCTTCACCGCTTGCGATCCATTTATCGGCAACAACTTGCGCAATATCGGTTTCTGCCAAAGTTACTGCAACCACATAATCGGACAGCATATAAAAATACGCCGCATCCATCCAACGTTCAAAATCCGCCTCAGTCATTGTCATTGGATCCGCAATGATGCCCGCAAAATACATGGCATCGTAGTTACCGGTGGCGTAAAGTTGCTCGGCCAAAGGCTGATTTTTCTTGATTTTCTTTGCGAGCGGCTTCATTTCGCCTGTAGCTACGCCAAAAAGCGGCTCGTGTGCACCATTGCTTATGTAAGTCTTTTTGATTCGTTCCTTACCGAGCGCTTCCAGTTCCTGCATTACCATATCGAAATCCATCGATTTGCACTCCCCTCCTTTATAATCATACTCACTTCATTGTAACCATCTAGCTTATATTCCTTATCAAGCAATGCTTTAACTTGATGAAAAAATCAAAAGCAGTTTACCATTCCAGAGAAGTTTGATCAAATACATTTTCCCTGAGTACTCTTGGTACAATTAAACCTAAACCTTGCTCTGAAGCTAACGAGGGAGCGGAATTATTTCTTTCATTATCGTTCTCCACAACATGTACAAACATATACTTTAATCAACTAAACATGGTTGAGGAGAAGTATCAATGAAAAAAATATTTACTATATGTATCACACTCTCTATTCTAATTATCACTACTATCTCAACTTGGTCTTCATCCAAGCTAGTTGCCAAAGATGACGCGATAAAAGTTGCAACAGATTTTTTGGTTCATAACTATAATGTAACTCAATGGAAGATAAGAGACGTTCAACTAAGATATTTCGGAAATTCAAAAGAACAATGGGAAGAATGGCATATAGTTATTGAAAGTCCAACAGTTATTAAAGAATGGGATATCGAAGTTAAGAATCATGAAATAAACATTGATGCAGAGTCAGGCAAGATTCTCTACTACAACTCTGATGGGTTTGTTCCTAAATTACAAAGTAAAAAATGGTGGATCTTTTGGTGGTAATTTAAGTTGCATTAGGGTTAAGACATAACAACTAAACTCACAATAGCACAATAGGCTGCCTTCGAATGGCAGCCATTAATTTATTCCGTGTTAATCAAGTATCGACTCCCGTTAGCGTTCAATAACATAAACGTTATTTTTTGAGGTTTTCTTTCATTAGAGAGGCAATCTTTTGTTCATCCTCACTCGAAATCCGTTCCAGTTGATTGATGACAAGTTCTTGTCGGTCTTCTGGATGGTTTTGACTTAACTTTGCTTTGCCCTCTATCTTGTTTATTTTTATTTTAAATCCTTGAACACCTTTGTTCATTCCAGCAATAAAGTCAGCGTCTACATCTTGCAATCTATATGGGCTATCAGTTGCTTCATACTTCAATACCATCTCATGTAAGGAATCCATCAACTCTTTTTCATCCTCAATAAGTTCAACTTCTCCGTATACATGAACAGTCACATAATTCCATGTTGGCACTGCTTTATTCGTCTCGTACCATGAGGGAGAGATATAGCAATGAGGACCATGAAAAACGGCTAATACCACTTGATTACTAATATCTTTCCATTGCGGATTCGGACGAGCAAAATGCCCATATAAATATTTGTTCTCCTTATCCAAAATTAAAGGTAAATGAGTAGCGAATGGTATTCCGTAGTGTTGAGAAAATAGGGTCGCAAAGCTATATTCTTTTATTACGTCATAAGCAATTTTTACATCTTCAATTTGAAAGTGCGAAGGAATATACATAGTTCCCACCTCTCGGTTATTTTCTTTTTTTAGAATAAATACCACGTTATACCATTTTTGAGAGGAATTAAACCCATCACCGTTGAAGTTAAGTGTTAACATGCAGAAAGGTGCGATTTATATGAACTACCTCAAATACGTTAACACCAATACATCAGAGTGGAAAACAATTAGTGATGGTGTAGAGCAACTGGTACTTCGTTTAGAACCCGACGAAGGTCGATTTCTTGTCCGATTTGCACCCGGTAAAGGTTATCCTAAACACAGACATCCTGATGTGGAGGAAGTATTCGTAATAGAAGGAATCTACTCAGATATGGGTAAGGAGTATGAGGCTGGCTCGTACCTATACTACCCACCTAATAGTGTTCATGCCCCCATCAGTCCATCTGGATGTACGATTATGGTTATGTCTCACAAAAAGCCAGAACTATTAGAGGAGTCCGATTAACGATAATCGGCTCCTTATTTTTGTTATTACTGAGGTAATCTCCCGTTAACGGAATAAAAAAAGGGATGAATATACATAATACCACCTTTCAAAAAAAGTTATATGAGTGTTTTGGTCATTATAAAGTCCATTTGTTCTTCATCACCCATATAAAAAGAGTGGGCTCCAGTTTGAACAAACCCCATTTTCTTATAAAAAGCAATAGCATTTTCATTTTTTTCCCATACGCCTAGCCAGATTTTCTTTTTATTACGTTCCATCGCAATTTCCATAGCTTTATTTAGCAGATATTTACCAAGCCCATGTTTTTGAAATCTGTTCTTTATATAAATCCTCTCGATTTCAAGTGATTCATCACCCATTTCGTCAGACTGAGCATCATTGGTATTGACCTTTAAATATCCAGCGACTTCATTATTAAAATAAACAAAAAAGAATTGCGAAGAAATATTGGATAATTCTTTTTCTAATTGTTTTAAGTTAAATGCCCTTTCCAAATAGGCATTCATATTTTCGGGTGAATTCTGATGCTTAAATGTCTCATTAAATGTTTCATAACTAATTTCTTGAAGTTTGCGTGAATCTTCAAGGGTACACTTTTTTATATTTATAGTCATTTAATATGTCGCTCCTTTATATAATCAATAATTTCTCTTGTTTCCCTTTTTTACAAATTCCCAGTCTTTTTCTATATTTTTTCTTACTCTTTGAAGAAGATTGAAAATGGTTTCTACTTCTCTTTCGGAAAATCCCTCTAATGCAACGATATTGGAATAATCATTTTCTCTTTTTATAAAAGGATAAACATTTTTCCCTTTCTCTGTTGGAAAAAGTTTTTTAATTTTTTTGTTGTGTTTATCTTCTTTCTTTTCAATAAAGCCATTCATTTCAAGTTTTTTTATAGCACGAGCTGCTGTTGTTCGATCTACTTTTATCATCTCAGCTAACTTTTCTTGAATGATTCCTGGGTTTTCACATATTCGCACAAGGTACAAATACTGCCCTTTTGTAAGGTCATATTCTTTAAATTCTATATTACTTATAGAATCTAATGCCCTTGCTATCATTCCAATTTCACGAAGAATTTCCTTCATAATTAACTCCTTAGTACATATTTTTGTTGCAAATGCAATAAAAATGACATATATTAAATTTAACCTAACTTTGTTGAGTTTGCAACAAAAAAATAATGATAAAGAGGTCGAGTAAAGTGAAATATGTTTTTTATGTATTAGGAATTTTAATATTAACCCTTGGTATTTCTTTCACTATACAATCAGACCTTGGAACTTCACCTTTTGATGCACTTTTGGTAGGACTGTCCATAAATGTGGGGCTTACTGTGGGAAGTTGGGAAATAATAATAGCTTTCATATTGATATGTTGTAATTCATTTTTAAAAAGACAAAGACCAGAAGTTTTGGGGTTGTTAACAGCATTTATAACGGGTATTGGTATTGATATGTGGCTTTTTTTATTGCACAATTTGATAACACCTGAACTATGGTACAGCAAAGTTGTTTGTTTTGGAATCGGCTTAGTTGTTATAGGATTAGGAACTGCAACATATTTACACACGAATTTTGCACCAATTCCAGTTGACCGATTAACATTATTCATACAAGAATTAACTAGAACAAATATATTTTTTTCGAGAACATTCATTTACCTCGTATTCTTGATAATGGCAATCATTTTAAATGGACCAATTGGCGTTGGAACTTTATTAACCGTTTGTTTAGGGGGCCTAATACTTAATTACTTTATGCCATTTACTAAAAAAGTATTAGACCGCATATTAACACACTCTAGTACATCACCAAATTATGATAAAGATAAAAACCATTCAATATAGAATGCTTTTTATTTTTCTTGTTCAACTAACCTCCCGTTAGCCGAGTAAAAAGAAAAAGGATCGGGAGTGCATCTTATGTCTCTCTCGACTCCCGTTACTTTAAGTGTATAACTTCACAATCTAGCTTTTATAATAGTTCCTGTTCCATTACTTAATTAAAATAGAAGTTGCCGTAACCACTAAGAAAAAGTCAACAATAATGGCAACTGAGAAATTTTTATATTTAGATATCATATTGACTTTTAAATTCGATAATCTCATCAACAGCTTGGTGATACCCACCCGATTTTTGAAAGGATTCCCTAATATTTGCAACAGCTTTATGGAAAGATGGGTGGTTTAACACATGATCTACGGCTTCACGTAGTTGATTTGCAGTCAAGCTTTGCATTTGTAATTTAATACCGGCTCCGATGTTGGTAACTTTTTCAATTATCGGCTGGTCCGCGCTTTGTGGGATTACAATTAGCGGAACCCCGTATTCCACAACCAAACATGGAATCGTGGATGATGTAATCAAAATGCTCTCCTTTGATCTGTTCAAGAACTCTAGGTATGACGATATCTGCCGTAAGTAAAAGACCGTTGATTCTTTCTAGTAAATAATTTCTTCCACCTGAGATAAAGGCTTTTATAAATTTTTGACCGTCAAATGTTCGTACAGTAGCTCCAGTCTTCTCAATACGCTCTCGAAAATCTTCTATTGTAAAGTACACTACCTCTTCTCCACGCGAAATAAGCTCTTGCACAACTCCAATAGTTGGATTGATATGTCCTTCTGATCCACCATTAATAAATAAAACACGTGCCATTTCTACCGCTCCTTAGATAAATTGTTCTCTAAAATGTGTAAGAGTAAGGGTCACTGTCTCATACCATTGCTCAACTCTGGAATTAAATTTATCATAGTACAATAATTGAAAATCTCAAAATTTTAATCACCATATTATTCCACTATTCTCCCTTTAGTTGAGTAACAAAAAAACGGCTGCCATCGCAAGCAACCGCTTTTGCACTATAGAATCCCGTTTAGCACAATAACTTGTTTATAATTACTGCCTTTAATTTTCTTTTTTCAGTCTCCTGGATAACCTTTTCTTTTTATTGATAATACCATGCGAATATTTTCGATATTTAAGTTTTCGTTTTGTAGGCAATACTATACGAATATTACGTGATTTAGATGTTCTTTGACTACCCGTCAAATATAATTCGATTGTTCCATCGCCGGGAGCGAAAGGATTAGAACCGTTACGGAAAAGGTGTTCGTCAAATCCTCGCCTTCTACAGGTGGTGCCGGGCTTGCATCTCGCTATCCAGCACATATCAAAAGCCACACTAGGGACATCGGTAAAGTCGTCACCACCCCACACATTTCCGAAACTGTCATGGGCGTGCAAGTAAAAAAAATGCCCAGCGACACGTCCTCCATAAACCAGGGCTGTCCTACCAGCCGGGATATTGTACCAACCTCTCTTTGCCAATCCTCTATGATAAGCGACACGTCCTCCAAAAACCTGCGCTGTCCTACCAGAACAGCCTTCATTAGGGTAGCCGATGGCAACAGATACCGTGTTGGGGGTAGAGTTGCGAACAAAAAGAGCCATTATTGTCACTCCTTTGTTGAATCATTGATTTTTCTTATATATCTTATAAGTTTTTTTCAACAAAGGAAACCGGACGAAAATGGATTTTCTAACCTATTAATACACAAAATGAACAAGGAAATAATATTTAATATATAGTCAATATATATCTACTAACCTATTCAATAATCCTGCCCTTCCCTCCATGCAGCGCAAAATCAACGTGCACCACAGAGAATGAAAATGGGCTTTCAGTGCCCATACTGCTACTACGGCTGGCGAGGAAGGTCGATGCGCTATGGTGCCATTAGAGCCCATCCTTTAGTCTGACTCCAGCGACCACGGTGCACCACTGAATGTTGCTCCCTTGCGGAAGCACTCATGGTAGATTAATCCTATTCTGGTTGTTGCACCAGCCTCCAATCATCAGAGCCGTAGAAAGGATCATTTCAATGGAAGTAATCATTGAACGAGCATGTGGGATGGATGTCCATAAAGACAACATTACAGCATGTATCATGACACCAAAAGGAAAGGAGATTCAAACATTTTCAACGAAGACTGTATTTCTACTACAGCTAGTGGATTGGATTAAGCAACATGGATGCACTCATGTTGCCATGGAAAGTACAAGTGTATATTGGAAACCCATTGTGAATTTACTAGAAGCGGAAGATATTGAATTTTTAGTGGTGAATGCTCAGCACATTAAAGCTGTTCCAGGACGTAAAACCGATGTGATGAACTGGAACTCGCTCTTAGGGGCTATGTAAGCCCTCATCAACGACTCATGATCAAAACCATATTAACTCACATTGATTTTTTAACAGAGCAGATTGAAATGCTAGATCAAGAAGTCACACAGAGAGTGAGCTCATACCAAGAAGATGTAGAACGGCTCGATTCTATTCCTGGCATATCTACACGCATGGAAGAGCAAATTTTAGCTGAAGTTGGAACGAATGTTAAAGACCAGTTCCCCAGTGCACCTCATATGTGTTCATGGGCTGGACTATTTTCAGAAGATCAGCATCCTCAATTCCCAAAATCTCTGCCACTTGTTTCTTCGTCTTACCTTGTAATCTCATTTCTACTGCCTGCATTTTTAACTCAAAACTATATGTCTTAAATTTCTGTCCCAATAAAGATGCACCCCCTAAAGTATTATGGATTTTCCCTAGGAGTTTTTCCACTGTCTACTTTAAGGGGTGCACACTAGGAGAATTAATAATTATTACATTATTAATTCTAAAAGTTCCTTAGTCATATGGCTCCCCAGTTGTTCGGATCTGCAGATTGTTGAATTCTCCGTTAGAGCCCTGTGAAACCAAGGTAATTCCCGCCAAATGTTTCCTCCCTTTCCACCTGGACCACTTGATCGAAAGCTTGGAAAGCTGCTTTACAACTTCACTTTGATTTTGTGAGAGTTCCATATCCATTCGAAACTAATTTAATTTTTTAATGACAATAGAAGCGTTTACGTTTGCCTGTGTGCCTCCGATCGGAGTCGTAAGGCCAACCGCTGCATTAGAACTATGATTTCGAAGGGTAAGAACATCGCCCGCTTCTATAGTGAATATTGCTTGACCGTTGTTTTGCTGCGTTCCGGCACCTGAAGCATATATGGTTCCCGGAACCAGAGTGGTCTCATTTAAAAATAGTGCAAATTGACTCTCTTCTGTACCTGACACGGAGAAAGTAACCTCGTAAGTACCCGCATTAACAATTTGAATCGAATCGGATCCAGGCAGATGCAAAATTCCAGCTGTAAGGAGACCATTTGAATCAAAAATAACATCCTCCTCTAGCGCAACTACTTGTTCACTTAAGTTGTAAATGTACGCGAATTCGGATAACCCGCCTGCAGGTCCAGGAGGACCGGGAGGACCAGGAGGGCAGTTACAAGGAGGTAAAACTCCCAAAAAAATCACCTTCCTTTATTGATTTGTATCCATCATATGCATCTTAATAGAATGGTGACTTCCACACATTAATCATTTTTTGTAATTGCTCAAAAAACCATGAATGGCTCTTTAATCCGATAAAAATCTAATGGTTTGAATACCACTTATATGGGCAATTCCATTCTACTCAGTTCTTCGCTCATGTTTCAGATACGTAGGCTTCTTTTGATGATGAAAAAGAAATAAGTTAGCGAAAACAAAGTAAAATATTTAGTAAAAGACTCCTTACATGATACCTAAAAAAAAACCAGAAGTTCAACACAAAGGTTTTTCTCCATCTCTTTAGGATGATAAAAAGAACAGACGTGAGTCACATCAGTATGAGAAGAAAACGGTGTTGGACATTACTGGGTGTGATATATGTGTCCGTACCACTTTTTGATGCATCACAAACATATTAATAAGCTATCATTTTGAGAGCAGATAGTTAGCGTATTCAATCGGTCTCGTGAATGCGTAATATTGATTTTGTAAAGAGTGCGGAAACGGAAGTGGATTCACTTCAAAAATCCAGGGATGCCCGTTTTCATCCAAACCCATATCAATTCCCAAATCTGCCATATGATATCCGGATTTATCGAATGCCTTGCAAATCTTTAACCCAAGGTCCACAATAGCTCTCTCCATATCAATTTCAAAGAACATTTTCTCCAAATAGTCGATACCTAAAACCCATTTGAGTGTATGGGCGATGTGGCTATCATTGGTGGCGACACGGAATAACAAAGTAGACACTTGCCATTCACCCTTATGATTCTTATTCATGTGAAGCCGTACATCGGTAGCCATTTCCGCCAATTTCACAGTTTGAATACTTTGCTGAATGATAAAGGACTGATTGGGTAATCTCGCTGAAAACCAATCCCAAAAGTCTCTGAAAGAATCGAATTCTTCACTTATCATTTCACCGTTTTGTAGATAGATCGCCTCAATGTTCCTTGCCTTTTGTAATTTTACACGAACAATCCCCTTACCAGAATGTCCATTGACTGGTTTCAATAACACATCTTCGTAGTCGCACAAAAATTGTTGCATATCAATTTCATTTTCTAATTTCCTTGAATCAGGAAGATGATCGCATAATTCGTTATACACTTTCAATAGATTCCAACATTCCCATTTATCGAATAGGAGATTATTGAATATTTTACGACCAATAATTTTCTCTATACGGTTCACAATCTTACGATCCGCATGACATTGCATAAAGATGACATCAGGAAAGGGAAAAAAACCCTGTTTTTGTTCTATTTGACCCTTTTTCTTTTCCAAACAATCTCCTCTGCTTTTTAACTGCCCAAAATTCAAGTCCAGTATACGGAAAATGAGAAGGGTTGCATCCTCTGGATACAATTGAAGCCTTCTTTTCACTATATTTTTGAATTCTGGTTTAGCATTGGATATGCAGATTCCAATAAGGGGAGGTCCTTTTTTAAGCCGCTCCACCCTCACATTAAAAATATTCAAAAAAAACACCCCTTTAAAGGTAAACGACTTTGTATAAATATGTTATCGTAATTTCAGTTTGCACCTGCAATGTTGGCAACATAAACAGGACTCTTCTTCTCTGTATTCTCCGCAACACCATCTCGTTCGCAACCTCAATGACAGCAATTACTATCTTGCTTTTCCCATCCAGAACCGAAATCGCGTCGTTAAGGATTTATCCCTACGCAATTTGGTCCACTACCTACTGGAACCGTGGCTATGACGGTATTGGAAAGTCCGCTAATGACCGAGACAGTGTTACTGTCTCTATTTTCCACGAAAATTCGGTTCGTGAAAGGATTTACTCCTACGTCGGCTATTTTGTTTAATATTTGGAAAAAGCCGATTTTAATCGGCGAAGAACTTGAAGTTTTAAGAAATGACTATTCCCAAAATAGCTATACCTACAACTCTAATCTAGATGATTGTTATACCGTGAACTAAATGCCAACCATCCAAAAACAATAAGGACTCATTTTCAACAATGAAAAATGATTATTTCACAAAAAATTCAACTAAAATTGGAGTTGCGGGATCGAGTGCGTCACCATTTGGAATTGTGATTTCAGCGGTCGTAACAGTTGAGGAATTACCTTCCTGAATCATACAGTTAATGTAAAGATTGTAATAAGCAAATGACGCTGGGAATGCGGGGTAGCAGCTACACCTTCGTTGTTAGTGAACGCTATAGCAAGAATATTGTATCCAGTTCCGTCTCCTGCTGTGGCTTTAAATCGTATGCTAGCGAGAAAGGGGGTGACTATAGCCACTGTTTTAACCTCCTTCTTTAGCCTAATTACATAACCCAGATTATCGGAGATCCCTAATCTTTTTCTCTATTTTTTATATGTTGACAATATCTGGACATCCATGAACGAAAAGAAATAGCAAAGCCGTCCTAAGGATTGACCCCTACTGAAATGGACGAGTTCCGACCAAAACGGTAGCAATCACCGTATTGGTTGCACCATCAATCACGGAAACATCGTTACTAATAAAATTTGCTACATAAATGCGATTGACTGATATTGATCCAGGAAGACCAAGGGGACCAGGAGGTAAAACTCCCAAAAAAATCACCTTCTTTTAATGATTTGAATCCATCATATGTATCTCAATAGAAATGGTGATTTCCACACATTAATTACCGTTTTTTTGTAATTGCTCGAAAACAAGTACATTTAGAAAAGTCAAGGTATAAACCTTAAATGTCTCTTTAATCCGATAAAAATTGAACGGTTTGAATATCATCTATATGGGCAATTTATTAACATTCTACTCAGTTCTTCTCTCATGGTTCAGATGCGTAGGCTTCTTCTGATGTAGAAATAGAAAGAAGCAAGCGAATTCAAAGTAATATGTTTGGTAAAAGACTCCATACATGATACCCCAAAAAAACAAACCCAAGAAGTTCAACAGGTTTTTCTCCAACTCTTCCGGATGATTGAAAAGAACGGACGTAATTCGTGTCTATATGAGAAGAAAATGGTGTTGGACATTGCTGTGCTGGGTGTGATATATTTGTCACAAACTGGTAGAAAATTGTAGAGTGGGGGACTGGTTTCCCAGTCCTCCCTCATCAAACCGTACGAGCGGTT
>NZ_JBEGDL010000068.1:0-13617 GCF_040813775.1 Ammoniphilus soli | reverse complement strand
CCCCTGAATGCATGCGTGAAAGGCATGTGAGTTAAGCCGCTTCTCCAACGGGCCAATAAGAAATATGATAGCGAAATTAATTTTATTAGCTTTTATCAAATAAGTCAAGAGATTTTTTATCTCTTTTTTATTATTCATCTAAGAAAAGTGTTACGCTCGATCACAATAAATAATTTAGCACAAATAAATCATTTAGTCATTAGGAAATTTATGCTTTCTTTTTCTGCATACCTTTCTACATTTGTGTTATCTTATGAGGTAAAAGGGCATTTCTAAAGGTGGTATTCTCTTGAGAATCAATAAGTATATAAGTGAAACGGGTCTTACTTCCAGACGCGAAGTGGATAAATGGATTGCAGAACGAAGAGTTACCATTAATGGCGTTGTAGCTGAATTAGGGAGTCAAGTTCAAGAAGGGGATGAAGTACGTATTGATAATAAGCCCATTCAACTCAAGCCAAAGCCTGTATACATCGCACTCAATAAACCAGTAGGCATCACCACCACAACAGAACAGCACGTTCAAGGAAATATCATTGATTTTGTAAATCATCCTCTTCGTATCTTCCCTATCGGTCGCTTGGACAAAGACTCAGATGGCCTCATACTACTTACCAATGACGGTGATATTGTCAATCGAATTTTGCGTGCAGAAAACAAGCATGAAAAAGAATATATCGTTACGGTTGATAAGCCCATTACCCCTGCTTTTCTAAAAGGAATGGCGGGTGGAGTAAGGATTCTGGGAACGAAAACCTTACCATGCAAAATCACTAAAGTTTCAGATCGAGTGTTTCGAATTATCCTTACACAAGGGCTTAATCGCCAAATTCGAAGAATGTGTATGGCTTTCGGATACCAAGTTCGCAGACTCCAACGTACTCGGATAATGAATATCCATTTAAAAGACCTTAAAGTAGGGCAATGGCGTGATCTCACAACAGAAGAACTTCGTGAACTATATCAAAGTCTGGATTATAATCCGAAGTCACCTAAATGAAGTACGGTTGTCTCAAAAGGCCGGTTTTCCGACCTTTTGAGAAGCAGTTCTTTTCTTTTTCATTTTGGGTTCAACCGACAGTTTCGGAAACCAGCTCCGTGTTTGAATAAGTGGCGAAGCGAAAAGGTAACCACCTAATTTCAGGACTTTTTGTCAAGAAACTCCAACGAAATAAAATCGACCATTAAACAACTCTTTTGATTGGAAGTATTTATCGGCGTTGAGCATATCGATTATGTTTTTCATATCCGAGTTCATTATGAAACCAAATTCCAACATGATGCTTTGCATCAAATCGTTTGACCAGATTATAATCAGCATCATAAACAACAACAACTTTATTATTAATCATCATGGGGTTATGTGTCTTATTGCTAAAGTTGCTAATAGTGCACATTCAATTGAAACTAATTCACTTATTTAATTGCATCGTATCTTTCATGATCATAATTATTGGGGCATCCTGGTACCGGCGAAATTATAAAACGCCCTCATGAAGATTGGAAAACAGAACATAAACTTGTTGGGATGAAGCAATTTAAGTATAAGAATGGCAAGCTTCAATTTGAATCAAAACTTAAATAGAAATTTTTTATCAGAAGAGACACGCCAAGTATCTTTTCTCGTATTTAAAAGGTTTTGAAAATTAACCTGCAACGTAGAAGAATGAAAGCAGAGGAATTTAGACATGAATTAGGAAAAATAGGAGAGGTCACCTTCTGGTTACAGAGAAAACTCTCTATCCGGTGGCTGCCAGTCAAATTCAAGGCCAGCTTGAACTAATTGGAGGTTAACATGTGCGATCTCCTTACTAGAATGTCGTACAAGATTTTTGACGAAAATATCTTGTGAAAAAAACAACAAAAAAGACTTCTACACTAGCGCAGAAGTCTTGGTATTAAAGATTTTGGTGCGGATGAAGGGACTTGAACCCCCACGGTATTGCTACCACTAGAACCTGAATCTAGCGCGTCTGCCGATTCCGCCACATCCGCAAATATTAACGCCCTCTCCGAGGACAACGATTGCAATCCAGCAAGATGCTACTCGGCGTAGGAGGATTGCTTACAGATGGTGCACCCTTGCGGGTACAACGATCTCGTTCCAGCTTGAAGTTTATTCGGCGTAGTGGGAACGAAGTCAATGGTGCTGGTGACAGGACTCGAACCTGCGACCCCTTCATTACGAGTGAAGTGCGCTACCAACTGTGCCACACCAGCACATGAGTTCTGTTAAAGAGTTACATCACAATCTGTAGATTGTAATGATGGTACTTTAATCAACGTTTTAATTGTGTTTTTCTAAATCTAACCACTTCATTCTTAATTTGGTTAATAAAATAATAAAGTGGTTGAATATAAAAGTCAAGTGGTCACTACTAAAAAAAGAAAACATGGTTAGAAAATGTTTTTGTATTGAGTAATGGATACGAAAGAATCTCATTCCTCATCCACAAATTGTTTCAATTGTAGATATTTTGTCAATCCTGCTAATAAAACTATGCAGGAGTGTTCGTAGAATGATTCAGTGTAGAATGTGTGAGAAGGAAATTCCTCAAAGAGTATCGGACAAGAATCATGGCTTATGTCAGAAATGCTTTAAACTGGACCAGAAGATTGCCAAAGAAATGATTAAGCACCACCAACAAAAATACGGCATCTAATAAGTGATTTTTGAGTTCTCTCTAATCGGTGTAACCCGATATTGAGGATTCTTATTGTACTTATCTTGTAGGAAGTTAATGTAATTGACGCTATTCAATCCATCTTCTAATACCACTGATGCAAGCTCAGCTGGAGTCATGTTACAAGATACTGCCAAACGATTAAGCTTTCCTTCGATTTCACTGGTTATTGATATGCTCTTCCTTACACAACGCTTAGCCCCTACTCCCCTTTTTGTTTTGTTCAATGTTTCCCCCTCCCCCTAACCTTGAAGCTACATCAGTAATTGACTACATCACTAATTTATGATGGGGTAGGGTAAGGTAGTCCCATCAAACAAAATGATGGCATATAAAACAACCTATTTACTTAATGAATTTGTTTTCTCTATGCCATTCCAAATAAATCTGATTTGGTGGACAACTTATAGGTAACGTAAGTGTTCTTCCTTGGTATTGTTCTAAATATGAATATAAAATAGGGTCATTTTGCACTTCATCAGATAATACCAATTTAAATTCAGTGTCGAAGGTTATCAGTCCTTCCTCGAATGCCTTATCAACCAAAGGAGATAAACAAATACCGTTTTGAGAGTCTCCTCTAATATCTTGTCTTTCTGACCAAGGGATAATATGAGAAGCAATTAAAAATTCCCTCGTACAAATTCCAGTTACAGCACAACGATACCCATAATTAATTTTTACGTTACGTGCAAAAATATTGTGACCAATCCTTATTCTCCGTTCTCCGTATCGATCATCAAGTCTAAAGTCTCCATTATTTATTCTTTGTTCCATTTCAATCTCACCTTGAACATCATCATGAAGCTGAAAGTTAAATGGCATTTTAACAATATGATTTCTATCAACTCTATAAAGGTCGGAGTAAATTTGTCTATAACTGTGCCATGTTACTTTTGATAAATCAACACCTACTTCGTTCATTAATGGGAAAGGTTTCTCAATTAAAGCTGTATAATAATCACTCTCTCTTTCAACAATTTCACCTATGACACCAGCTCCTATAATGTAATACATATTGTCATTTTTCCTAAAGTATAGAAAGAAATCACCTTTTTTAATCCTTACACCGTCTAATAAGCTAGGTCTCCATTCGTACTGATGATAAATAAGATTTTTATTCTCCTCTGTGATTTCAATCAAATAAAAACTGGTCTCTGGTGTTGTAAGTTCTTCACTATATAAGTCAAACAACATACATGCCTCCTAAGCAATTTAGTAACTAATCCTTACTATTTGTTTTAACTCATGGACACTTAAAACCTCATCGTACCTACGGTGAACCATTCGATGGCAATTCGCACACAATGGTACAAGATCAGACTTAGGGTCAATTTCTTCTTCACCAGCCAAACTACTCAATGGCTTCACATGATGCACCTCAATGAAGTCCTTCCCCCTTTCCCCATACACTTCCTCAAAATTAAAGCTACATACTACACAATTCAAACCATGAATCTCAATAGCACGTTTTCGATTATATGGGTCACGCTCATACCGCTTACCATAATAGATTTTAGCCTTCCCCTCTACTCTTGGCTCAGCATCAGCATTTTCTATGTCCTCAGCTTCAATATCCATCTTCAAGACCTCAACATCGACATTTCCGATTAATATCACTCTATAGTGATTGTCATCTTTCAATCGCTCAAACCTAAGCTTTGGGGTATATTGCAACTCTTCCTTACCAACTTGCTGAAATACTCCAAACACATCTGGAAAGGTATTACGAAGTAAATTAGTGAAATCTGACTTCCACATCAACCTTGTTCTAGGTGAGGGTTGGTTATCCATTTCTATTCGTGCAGAGTACCTATCAGTCTTATAACTAAGCACTATTTCTTTTCTCTCTCCACGCTCCATATTTTGAGCTTAAAAGAAGTCTCGCATATCAACTGGCACACCAGTACCATTGTGAAGAAACGCTGACTTATCTAGTTCCTTCACAGCTACATCTTGAAATAATCTAAGCCATGAAAAGCTTCTGTTGTTACCTTGACTATTCCAAAGCCTTCTCAACTCATCTGCATGGCTTTCCTCAAGTAAATAGTTCGTTTGTTGTCTAAGTCGAAAGATCAACATATCTTCCAAAATAGGATTCTTCATTAACTCTGTCCTTTTTAGAAAACCACCCTCAAGTCTAACTTCTTCAATCTCTAGTTTCACACCTAAAGCAGGATTATTCCAGTCTTGCGTATACCAATACTCTCTTGCATCCTCATCAGTTCTTTCTTGTGGAAGACCGATTACTCTAGCTTTAGCTAGAATGCCACCAGACCCCTTTTTACTTCCATCTGACCTCCACAAGAAAACTTCATCATCGATCTGTATCTGATCTTCAAAGTGATGCTGTCGTAAAGACCACCAGATTTTATTATTTTGTGATACATAACTGTCTATATTGAAAACTCTAGGATTACCTTGAAAAATCCATGTATTCACATTAGATCACCACCTAACAATACAGTTCTCCATATGGGTAATATCTCCTTCACAGAAAAAATCCTGCCATCATCAAAGTCCGCAGGATAATGCTTGTAACCTAAATTGATTAATCACCATCACCCCCATCATCACCATCACCATCAAAAAAATCAAAATCATGATAACCATCTTTTCCTCCATTATCAAAATGACCTTCAGTACCTAACTCTGATTTAGGAGGAAAATAGTAAATATGCTTATCTAAACGAAAAATAACTATTCCTAGAACTATGAGAATCCCAACCAAAATTAAAAATCCACCTTCACTCAATCCATTTACACCCCTTTCTATCGTAGAATGTATATGGTTGATTATCAGTGGACATACCAACAAATCCTGCCATCTTACGAAAGCAGATGTAATTCACAGCTATCTATTTGCCCCAATCCTTTTTTATCTTGCAAATTACATATTTCCTTGTCCACATTTCGGTGGTTGCAATTACCTCAGTTCCATTCTTTTCAAAAATAAACCCTGCACCCATCTGGTCTTTAAATTTCCATCCATTGTTATTCATCATATTCTTTAGATTTTGATAAGCCTTGCCTTGTTCCATTCGTGTAATGAACCACTCATAACCATTTTCCTCTGCTATTTTTACAATAGGTTCAGTTGAATCGTTAATCAAAGCAAGAACTTCGCTTTTTGAAACAGAACCTATAGGGAGTGATGGGTAATACGCTTTACTAGCTACGACAATTCCTATAATAAACATTACAACTAAAATAGCAGTACCAAATAACACCTTCCTCATGTAATCACTCCTTTTTATATTTGACGTTGGTGAGTGGGTGAGGTTTCAACTTCCTCCACATTGTCTAGCTTTTAAAGGAGTTAATTTGGCTTCAATCGTCTCATACATAGGACAACCTTGCTGGGAAGATATGTTTAGACATGTCCTTAATAAAGCGTCATGAAAAAGACTGTAAACCATCGCCCCCTTATAGTCTATAGAACTGAATAAAATCTTTATTTCATTTATGATACGGTTCACCGAAATTTCCTAAGCACACGGTTGATTTCGAACATAAGATTTATTTACGTTTAAAAACAATGTTGACCACTCAGCGTGGTCTTTTTGTGTATCTCATACACTTCCTACATATTGTGGCAAAATAATTATGAGGTGGTTACATGAAGAATTTGCTTATTGTAGTATCTATAACTTTTTCTGCTCTTTTTTCATCATCTGTTGTCCAAGCACAACAGCCACAATGCTATATTGTTTATGATGTTTCCCCTACCCATTCTAAGAACACTAATCAACATGAACAAGAACCACCATATGCAAAATGGGGTAGATTAGCTTTGCAAGAAACTAAAAAGAAGTACCCTCAAGCTGAAATCATCGACTATCTTCATGTAGGTCTTAAATCCTTATCTCCATCTACTTCCCAAGAAACCTTTAAACTATGGCTAAAAGAAGGGATTCGTGAATTTGGTGTTTATGTAAGGATAAAATTTGATACAAGAACAGAAACTGTGCAATCAATCACATTTGAGGAAACACATCGTTAAGGAACAATGACCACTTAAACACTGATGGAGTGGTGTTTTCATTTGCCTTATGCTCTGCCTTTATTGGGTAGTATAATCATGAGGTGATTAGATGAAGAAATTAATCGCTGTGCTTTTGATTACTGTCCTTGCTTTTTTTACACCAATTGTCCAAGCCCAACAGAAAGAATCAAACGAAAAATTAATTCATGATGCTTTTCTTACTGCTCTTGACCCACACATCAGTAAAGCTAGCTTCAATCACTACAATAAAATAAAGCAATATGGTCTATATGATGCTGAAATACTTGAAATTAAAAGAGTAGATGAAGGTAGTTTTTCCTTTATTGTGAAGGTTCAAGTAAGAACTTTTGAAAATGCCCATAATCCACCCTATGGGACAGAAACAATAACTTTGGAGGTTGACCCTTCAGGGGTCAAGGTAACCAATTTTGAACATCAGGGTGATGAGTGGGAACAGAAAATTGAGAAGTTCCATAATGAAGTTCTCAGAGACATACAGAAATCTTTTCAATGTTGATTTAAGTGGTTATCAAAAGTATGAGTATGAGCAATTACTTTCCCAAGCAGAACAAAAGAAATTAAAGCAGTTAGCCAAATTCAATGAAGATATTGTTATTAAAGAATTAAATAAAGATATTAAACCACCATATAAAAATGTCGCTGACCCTTTCACTTTTGTCAAGGAAGATAAAGCATATATTGTTTTTAAGAAAGCTGATGGAACTAATGTCTTATATACCATGAGAAAAGAAAATGACACTTGGATAAATGTAAAGAGGGAAAGCCAGCAAGGCAAAGTAATGCCAAAAGAACTACTTCGGTATATGTTCAAGCCAATGAATTAAACAAACTGACCACTACCAACGCTGATGGAGTGGTTTTATTTATTGTACTTATCATAATCTACACTTATTGCTATGTTAAATGCTTTCTCCATTTCATCTAAAGAGAGATATTTTTTAATTTGATTGGCTTCTTCCTCCCAATCTAGCCCTCCATAAAACTCTAAGTAAAATACAAAATCTTGATATGCAGTTTTATCGTTTGGCTTTAACTGTATTAGCCTTTGATATATATGGAAAATAGTATCAACTGGCATGAAAAACTCTGCTTTATCCTTTTGTGCAATTCTCTCTAATAGTGTGGGTTCATGTACAGTTTGAAGTGCTATCTCAAAGTTATCCTTTAAGGTCATGTACTTTTCATTTAATGACTTTTGTTCTTCATCAGTATAGTCAAGCCAATTTAGTTGGCTAAGTTTATAAAGTTCATTGGTCAATTCAAGAATATCCATTCATATATACCCCTGATATGAGCTATAGTTTTCTTTCCATAACCCTGCATATTCCTTGTAATCAGCTAGAAAATCCTTAATTACCTCAACTGCTTCACTAACATACTCCTTGATGGTTTCTTCTGTACAATTACGATTTCCATACCCTTTTAATGCTTCTTCGTATTGGTCTACAAGTGCCTTTATTGTGGCAGATAGAACCCAATCATCATTTGTCATGTATGCTAATTCATTAGCCATATTAATTATTGTAGCTGTGTCTTGTGAATCCAAACGCTTATATAAAAGCCCAAGCATAATTTTGGTTGGTAAGCCTTTCTCTACATCTCCCTCAATTGAACCTAGCAACTCAATAATCACCCTCTTGTCTTTAGACAAAGACAAATCAAAAAAGATAGTGGGAATGTCCTTAACGTTAGTTGTTTCAATGATTTTATCAACCCATTGAATAACTTCATATGCGTTAAAGTATTTAATGAGCAATCCAAGCCTATATACCTCTGCCATCAGCTTAATATCCATTATGCACCTTCTTGAAATGTACCTTCTATTCACTCTTTAATTGTTCCCATATTCGTCTAGCAACCATTAGACATTCGTCAAAATCAAAATCACTGCCAAAAGTATTAGAAAAGATTACTCTAATTTCCTCTGCTAAATCTTCAACTGTTTTAGCCCTATGTAACGCTCCGACAACTTTTAATATTTCTGGCTCAAATTCATCTTCTGGTGCGTCTGGAAGTAGACTATATGGATTCCAATTATTAATTACCTCTGTTACAATCTCAACCTCTTTAAGATACCTATCCTTACGCATTAGCCCTCCTTAATAAAATTGCTCTTTTATCTACTCCAAAACAGTCCAACTTAGCACATCATCATCATATTCCCCTTCAAGTGTAAGAAGAAAATGGTATACAGCAATCTCTTCGTCATTATGTACAACACTAGCATAAGATTGTACATATTCTAATGGTTCATCATATCTATAGTTAATGGTCAATGAAACCTTCTTGACCTTTACTTTCAATGAATTAAAATCAATTCCACTAAAACATTTTTCGAAATCTGATTGGTCTTTCGCTTTCCAAGTGTTTAGATAGTGCCAAAACCCCTTAATAGTACGCTGAAACACATCATGTTCCTGGATAAATTTTTGGAGTGATTTAGTATCCATAGACACCTCTCCTCAGAAAGTTCAAATAAAATCGATGCTTTCATTTAATTTAAAGCCACTCCAAAAAGGAATGGCTTTTTTCTACTGTGTCATTTCTTGCTCTTTTGCCACTTCTGCAATTACATTTGCTAACATATCAGCAGTACGATATTCTTCTTCTAGTGTATTCTCTACACCACCCATTTCAATTATCAATGAATTTGGATGAAGGTCTTGATTATAAGCTAGTTCATTCCCTTCTTCCTTAACAAGGACACCCTCTGATACTCCAGGATACATTTGTTCCATTTTCTTATGAATTTTATTTGCAAATCCTTCATTTGCTTTCCAATCAGGGTTCTTTTTTGATACAACAAAATAAACATTAGCTACTTCTTTTCCATTAATCTTAACTGTTGTATCTTGACGTTTTCTGGAATCTCTATGAATGTCGAATACCATCTTAATATTTTTATCTTTATTTAAAGCTTCTTGCAGAGGTTTCCTTGATTGTTCATATAATTTGGCATATACAACCATTTGTCCCATGTAATCTTCCTTATTATGAATCACATTCATGTTATTATCTCTTAATGAATTGACTAACCGTTCACCAACAAGTTCGATATTTCTCTCCTTACTTTGAACAGCAGACTTTTTATATAAATTTTCTGATACAAATGATTCATGATTATGAGTTTGATAAATATATACTGTACCATTAAATTCACTTTTAGAAACAGTTGAAGGACTAGACCCTATACCTTCTTGGAAAATTAGAAATAGCCCAAGGAGAACAGCTAAACAGCTAACTAATCTACCTACTAACTTAATTGGTTTCATAAACATGTTCCTCCTTACATGTTTTCTTTCAACCGTAATTAAGGAGTTTAAAACCCTTTCCTTTGTGTTATTATCCAATTTAGGCGATGGTAGTCTTTTTAGCTTACTTAGGAGTTCAGCTTCAGTATTATTGAATTGCTTCATTGACACTACCTCCCTTTTCTATTGGTAACATCTTTTGTTCTAAAGCCTTTAAAGCCCTATGTAGTGTTACCTTTACCTTTGATTCACTCCAATCAAGAATTTGAGCAGTTTCAGAAACTGACAAGCCTTCTATGCCACGCAACACTAATACCTCTCTGTAATTTCGCTTTAAATTGCTTATAGCCTTATACAGCTTATGCATTTCCTCATTAAATTCAAGTCTTTCGCAAGGTGTCCTTTCTTTCGTTGGCAATAACTCTAAGATACTTTGTGGAAGCCATTTAATAAGACGCTTTTTACGTTCGTAATCAATAGCAGTATTTCGTGCTATAGTTAGAAGCCACGCTCTAGGATTGCAAAGCCCATCATAGTTTGTTTTACCTTTTATTACCTTTATAAAAACATCTTGCACCAAGTCTTCCACATCAAAGTTTCCAGTATAGTAGACTAAGAACTTATATACATCATCACTGTATTGAACAAACCATCTTTCAATCTGTTCTTTATTGGTCAACTTACTTCTCCTTTCGTAATTAAGATTTTATTAATCTTCACCTAATAGACGAATAGGAAAAAAATGGGTTACACTTTCTTAGAAAATTCCCCTCAAAATTAAAAAATCCTGCCTATTGGCAGGGTACAGATTGTTTAAAACCATTATCCCATTCATTCGCTCGGATGAAATGGGTACAACCTTACGGGGAGGAAGTGTTAGTATTGACTCTTGAAAAATCAAGCGGTAAAAACCTTTCATCATACCCCCCTTTTTTCGCAAGGTTGCAACCCCAGCCCATTGTTAAAAAAGCCATACAAGCCAATCTGAACAATCTGATGCGGTGTTACAAGCCTACCTATAGACCACAAAGAAAGCACCTACAACGACATGTAAGTGCTTATACTTATGGGGAAGATTATACTGTTTTCTTCTACCTATCGAATCCAGTAAAAAATATCGAAGCGATGGCTACGAAAACCAACCACCCTATTAGTAACTTAAAAACAACTAGGTTGTAAGGTATCTCAATTTCTCGCCAATCGACTTTTCCATTGTTATTATCCATGATTGTCCTCCCTAATTTAATAATTACATGACCAATATACGATGCCTATTGTTTCTTCAATTCTGCATAGATCGTACTTCTTGGAACTCCAGTAAGCTTTGCTATATCATTAACACTCATTCCGTTACTCTCACGCTCATAATAGAGCTTTAATGCCTTGTTAATATCTTTAGCATCCTGCGCTGGACGACCCATATGTTTGCCTTCTTTTTTAGCACGTTCTCTACCTTCTGCTGTCCTCTCCACGATCAAATCACGCTCAAACTGTGCAAATGAAGCTAAGATATTAAATGTTAATGTTTGAATAGAGTTAGTACCACTTTTACCTTCTTTAGACTCTGGTTTAAATTCCATGTTATCTTTTATAAATCTTACACTTACACCTTTATCCAATATCTGTCTTACTATATTGTTTAAATCTATGATAGAGCGTGCCAACCGATCAATCTTTGTCACTACCATAGTATCTCCTGCTTTTAGAAATTTGATTGCTTCCTTTAATTCCTCTCGTTTGGCTGTACTTGTTCCAGTCACCTTCTCATAGAAAATGCGCTCACATCCTGCTTCATCTAACAATTGTTTTTGTGTTTCTAAACCATTGTCCTGCCCGACTGTCGAGACTCTTGCATAGCCGATCAAAGCCATTTAGTTCACCCTTCTTCGTCTAAAAGTTATATAACTTCTATACATTTTATTTTAGACTAACTTTTAGACAAACGCAAGTACAAAAGTTTATATCTTTTAGATAGTAGTTAAGACTGTACATAAGTTGAAACTTCTAGACAATCTACTAAAAAACAAAAAGCCCACATGTGGTAGTAACAATATGTAATAGTTCATGAACAGACTTGATTTTATTTACTTTATAGGTGATTCGTCCTAGATTATGGTAATATAAGGTAAGGGAGATTATGGAGGACTTACATAATGTATTTTGACGTATATGAAGCTGATGCTCTAATTTATGGCTATGAGGAGTTTATAACGGAGAAGGCTCAATTAAGCCAAAGCACCCTTGCTCGATATAAGATTATCATTGAGCATTATCTCTATAATGTAGCTGTGAATCAAATTCCAAGGGGTGATTTCCAAAGCCTATTCAATGAAAATAATTTAGCTCGTATTACTCGAAGAACCAATGTTGTTCGTCCAGCATTGTTGCGTTTTCTTGACTTCTTAAAGGAAGATAACTTTATTAATGATAATTATATATTCTTATCCTGCCAAGAAATTATAAAATCCTACTTTTCTAGTCCTCACGAACATGAAGAACAACAAAGAGACTTTTTAACTCCTCAAGAAATAAAACATCTATTTAGCGAAAGAATGGTCTATAAAAATGATAATGAAAGAAAGTTAGCACGTGTTATTTGTACACTATCGTTTTTCTGCATGTTTAAACAAGGAGAAGTTATTCGACTAAGAATATATGATTATGATAGAGAAAACAAAAGGTTACGCAATATTCGTAAAGATGAGAATAGTGACCTTGTAGAGTGGATTAATCTTAATCAATTTACCGTTGGAGTATTAGATGAATATCTGGAATACAGAGGTACACAAACAGAGTGTTCTTCTGATGAGCTTGTAATTTTTGACAATGTACCACTAGACAATGCAAAAATCTCAAATATCCTAAATTGTTACCGAAGGAATGATAATAGAGTATTCTTAAATGATAAGTCTATCAACCAAGAGCTTCTCATGAGGAGTTATATACTTTATCTATTACTAGCAACTAAAGGACAAGGAGTTTATTCAATTCTTTCATACCAAGACAAAAACACTGCTTTTGATTATGCTTTTAACGAGTATTTGTCTGTTTATCGAGCTAAGAATAATGATGAAGAAGTGAGTAATCCATTTTCTTTCGAAGACATTCTCCCAGAGAAGACACAGTTTAAAGAAAAAAGGCAAATGGAAATCGGAATATATTCTGAAAAAAATGATATTAATGAGGAAGATTTGATTATGTTTGATAGCCAAAATAACCAAAATCTTAAAGCTGAAAAAGTTACTATTCAACGAATGGTTCGTGATTCATCTATTGCACGTACCCTTAAAGAAAGTTATAACCATACTTGTCAACTCTGTGGTTTTCGTATACGCAAGTCGAACGGTGAGTATTCTTCTGAAGCCCATCATATTAAGCCATATAATAGGATTCATTGTGGTGACGATAACTTTCAAAATCTTATTGTATTGTGTGCTAACTGCCATACTCAATTTGATGATCTATACTTCGCTATTGACCCCAATTCTTTAGAAGTGCATTGTATTTTTGAAGATGACGAACCCTATCATAAAAACACCTTAGTTTTCATTGAGGGTCATAAGTTAGATAGGAAATACCTTGATTATACTTGGAAGTTATGTAAGCGTCTAATAAGTCAGTGTATGGAAACTTCCCTAAGTCTTTGAGACAATCT
>NZ_JBEGDL010000067.1:0-14296 GCF_040813775.1 Ammoniphilus soli | reverse complement strand
AATAGTAATTATCTGATACTCTAATTTAGGTGTCCACTTTTTATTCTAGCTCTAACCAGGCAATTATACACCCTTGCTGCTGCTAAAACCTCACTTTCCATTTGCTTATATTCATCCCCTTTCTCAGCTATTCTTTTCGCCATGGTTGGAATGCTTTTCATGCGTTTAGCCTTGTCCATGTCGATAAACCTGCAGTTAAGAAGGTCAACATATTGTGTCGCATAACGATTAAACCACGAGTAATCCTTGTTCATCAGGTTGATCATGCGGGTAAAGGAAGCATCAGATACAGTCCCTTTTACACATTTAATTACCGCTGCCTGAAAAACTCTCACTATCGCAATGGAAGTATCCCATATATTCCGCTTGTCTACCATTACATCATAGCTTTTTTTCGCATTCTTTCCCGCATAAAGCCTTACAAAATCGTTGAGTGCCATGATCACAAATAGCATCTCCGGCCAAAGCACATTAAATTTCAAATATACGTTTTATCTGGGGTAATCACTCCCATCCTTTTCTTCTTTTCTTCATCCATGCCATTGTCCACAAACTCAATTTCCCGGTCTCCCATAAGCGCATGACGGATGTCATAGCAAACGCCTAGCACTCTTAAGCGAGGTGTATCGTATGATGGAAATTCACCTTCCTCTCCCACGATAGCATGCAATGCTTCGTAGAGCTCTTCAAAATCCATATAATCACCATAAATAGCTATTCCCATGCTATTCGGTGTATTTGTGGCGAATATCATATTTTATGCTACATCCTTTCTTTAACACAACCACTTCATTCAAGTAGGATGTTACTATTTAATTCTTAACCAGCACCTGCAAAGCATCAGATTTGCTTATTTTATCTTTCTTCCGCCATACTTCCTTTATTCGCCTCAGGACCCATCGAAAATGTACGGCTGGAACGATCCCAGACCTCTTCGACTTCAATGCGGTTTGATCGAGAGCGCTAAAAAATGACTGCAACCAAGGAATATCGCAGGGGATATTAGGATAATCAAGTTTTCCCTCAAAAACACAAAACCCCCTACGATCTTACCGTAAGAGGTTCGTTTAACCATTTCTTTTATATGATCGCATTTGATCTGAGGAAGCGAATCTCAGGAACAAACGGTCTAATTTTCCTCCAAACCAAAGTGATTATAGAAACGAAAAATATCTTTTACTGCAAAAGTGATTTCCGGGAAAATCGTAGAAGAAAAATAAGCCTCAGCATCAAATACATCTTCCCTCACAAAACTATGATTGGTTAAAACGTATTTCGCTATATACTGATTGGAATGGTCTACAATCCAATATTCTTTCACCCCGGATTTTTCGTAGTCATTTAACTTGGTAACCAAATCCGTTCTGGACGTGGAAGGGGATAATACCTCTACCACCAAATCAGGTGCCCCGTAGCACTTTCCCTGATGAATTTTTTTAGTGTCACAAATGACCGAAATGTCGGGGTAGTAGAACTTCTCCTTTTCCCAATCCTTGATTTCCTTATCGAATGGGATTACCGCCAGGTTGCTGCCAAAAACAGTGCAGCGGCTACCCTTTAAAGCTGAAACCAACTCTCCGATCAAAGAAGCGATGATAGCCTCATGACCGGCTGAGGCGGGAGACATTAGTACGGGATAACCTTCATGAAGTTCGTACCGGTCGTGTTTAAGTTCCAATTCAAGGAATTCGTCCACCGTATATCTCTGGTTTAAATTCAGCTTCTCCACAAATATCCCCCCTCTGTCCCCATTTTATCATGGATTAATCAACGGAAACAATTTGATCATGGTGCCTCCCCGAGCTAGACTCGCCTATCTCTCGCAGCACTTTAAGTCTATATCGGTACAGAACATAATGCAGCTTTGCTTAAGATTGGAGCCTTGCCTTTATAGATTATCGTTAAGATCGATTCACCCTAAATGAATTTTCCAGCTTCAATAATTCCTCACGAAAAGCGGGTCTCCTAGGATACTTCGCAAGAAGCAAACGTATGGCTTGATCAGCTTCTGCTTGTCCCCCCGCACGATTGAGCATCTGGATAATCCTGCACACATTCTGATAATCCCTTCGCGTACTTGATTGGTTCGCGGTGTTTTCAATGTGTATTTGGAACAGCTCCTTGGTCTCCTTAGGGAATTCCTTCACTAGGGTCGAATAGAATTCTTCCACCCTTGCTGGCTGTCTTTTTACGAATTCCAATAGTCTTGCGGTTTCCTGCTCTTCAATCAGAATCTGGGTATAAATTTGTCCAGGCCAGCGGTCTTGTTCCAGCTTCTCCAATATCCTTTGATAAACTGGCGGCCATTCCGAAGGAAGGTAGGTGTTTTTTATCCTCTGATAATAAGAATAATCCCCGTCAAGCGCCAGCTCCTCACCAAGGCTTCGCTGTTGTTCCAGTTGGCCGGAAGCGCGATACGCTTCATATCGTAACTCTTTCCACTGCTTCACCAGCCCACGCCAGCCGTTTGCCTTATCCTGTTCTTCCCCTTCCTGGGCCAGTTGGATGGCTTCCTCGAACCGGCCCTGGTCCAAAGCTTGCTGTATCGCTATTTTTCGAAAAGAAGGTAAATGGAGATGCTGCTTCACATATTCCTTTTCCTGTTCGGGACTTTCTTTCTCTTGAATAAAACGGTAACGCAGCATGGCAATGCGCTCGGAAACATACCCTCCGCTCCATGTCCCTTGTTCTTCTCTAGCTGTCATTTGGGAAGCATACCGGTCCCATTCTCTTGCCATGTCAGCGTTTATCGCCAAACGGGAAGCACTTTCCAGCAAAGAAAGCTGCCAGTCCGACCATCCTTTAAGACAGGGGTGTTGGGTTTCCTTGAGAAGCAATCGAAATAATTCCTCAGCCTCTGTTGGAGTCATCTCCTCAACCGACTCCGACTGCTTCTTGAATGCCTTCGAGACTCCTCTCGATAAGACCCCCAATCGTACCACCTGAATCATCCGCCGACTCAAGCAATTCTAGCATTTCCTCCATAATGCACAGATACATCCGCACCGCCAATACCCGGTCAGCATCCTCCAGGGATCCAAATGCTTTCTCCGCAACAAGTTCTGCACCTTCCACGGCACGTTCTACATTTCTCCAGGATACAAAACCGTGATCATCGGAATACGTGTCAATGTATGTATGGATAAGCTTCTTACATTCTTCCAACGCTAGAGAACCATCAGCTGAAGAAAGATGCAGCTTAATTCTCTGCTCCACTACATCCGAGTCAGCGGCCAATGAGAGCAGCAATTGAACTAAACTATCTTTGCTTTGATCCTCTAACAAATCTTTCAAATTTTTTGGGGGGATTGACGGGTGAGGGCTTACCTTTTTTAGCTCCAAGGACAGCTCTCCGCGAAGCTTAAGCAGTACAGCCGCTTGATGCTTGCATACAGGACCAAAATCATAGGGACAATCGCACTCCATTCTTGTAATCTCTCCAGCTCTATCAAGCTCCACGTCTACAATATACCATTCGCTGCCTTCCACTTCCGCTTGGAATGTCCACTCCCCTATTTTTTCTAAGGAGATGATCTGTCCGTTCAATAAATAGTTCCGCCCTCTATCCAAAATCACCGGATCAATATAATGGGCAAGTTCGCTTAATTTCATTTTGATTCCTTCTTTCCTGAGTCCGATTCATCTTCCCTCTACTATGGATAAGGTACGAGATTCGGGATTGCTTTTCGGATTCCTCCCCGCGGGTCCTCTATATCTCCTTTATATCGAGGTATGAGATGAAAGTGAAGATGCATCACGGTCTGTCCTCCATATTCGCCTACATTCACTCCGATATTGTAGCCATCCGGATGGTACGCATGATCCATCATTTCTTTTCCTTGGCGGATTAATTGATGGATGGCTAGGATTTCTTCTGGTGTCGCATCAAAATACGTTTCTGCATGTCGCTTGGGCACGATCAAAAGATGCCCCTTTTGAACAGGGTATTTATCATAAAACCCCTGTGCTAGCTCATTTTCCAGGATGAGTTGTTCTTTTGGTATACTGCAAAATGGACAGGACATGGTTAACCTCCATTGCTTTCTTTTCCAAAAGGATAAACGTCGGGTCTTGTCCCCTTTTAATCGATCCCAAACCAACGCTTCTCTCTACAGTCCGGACACCTCTTCGGAGGGGCAAATCCGCGAATCTTGTAAAATTCCCGTTCACCCGTTTCAAACAAGAACCTCTCTCCGCACTCCCGACATTTTAGCCACTCCGGCTGATTTGGCCTAACTTCAAGGGCATCAGCTAATCTTCTTTCCCTTAGATCCGCCTGTTCCGGATCTGTACCTCTTTCTTCTTGAAGATGCTGTATGACGTCACGAATGGCATCACGGACTTTTTTATAGTCGATTTTCTCCCACTGCTGTAGGAAAGGAATATACTTTTTGTCCCCGGATTCTTTGATCTTCTCCAGAAGAAGTAAAATGAGCCCTCGATTTCTGTCCTTAAGGTAATTCATGTTTACAGCCGTAATCCCTTGATCCAGCCACTGATTCCATTGGTGAAGCAGCTCATCGGCATATTGATCCCGTTCTATCTCCCAGCCCTTATCGGAATAGACAATCAGGGGCATTTTTCCGCTGTACTCGATTTCCAGAAAATCTTGATGAATCATCCAATCAATTTTTTCCATGATTTCATCCAATTTAAGCGATTTAAAACAGCCATAAGAGGGGTTAGTTTGAAGCCCCAATTCCAACACTTTCTTTTCTTTAGATCCTTTTAAGATTTTCGCAAGAAGCGTACGCCCACCCGAGGCGATAATGTCATCCGCAGCACGCAAGATGGTCCGAATGTCCTCTACGGTCATATTCATAGTGCCTGTCACCACCCGAATTATGTCGATTCATTTCTTTTCTATTCCCTCTCACCCAAACAAGAGCTAAACTGATGTTATGGATAAATAATAGCTACTTGAGAGGTAAGAATGCAATGACCAAAAAGAAAAAACCAAACACACCACGTCGCAAAAGATATAACCAACAAGCCAGATTGCAAAACGCCAAAAATTGGATTTCAAAATACGGTGGAAAAAATATCGTTAGGGGATATAGCAAGTGGTTTGGTGTAGATCTTCTATGTGCTATAAAAGAGCTTGAACTGCTAGGACATCATATTGATGAACACTATAAACAGCAGGTCAAGCTATCATTGGAAGCGCGGCAAGAGCATAGAAGAAGGCAAAAAGAGAAGAAAGGAAATGAACGGGACATGGAGTGGCTATGCGGAGATGAGACGTTTTATTTCATCGCCGGTTATACATCCAACGGTGTTCCCTTCGGTATCACCCATAAAGAAATGGAAGAAATAGACCTAACAAAAGAAGGGATGGGTCAATCCATGGAGAAAACGAACGAACATGTTGATGACGACAATTTGCCATTCTGAGAATGACGATTAAGGGTTCTCTTATTGCTTGTTAAACGTTTCATCGTTCCACCGAACATTAAGCAGGAAAAACTCCGACTTTCGCCTGACTTGTCATCCTTAAATAAAAAAGACCTTATCGCTTTTTCTTTCGCAACAAGGTCCTTTTTATGTGGTTGAAACATTTTTGACTCCTTTTAAGTGGTCATTTTGTGTTCCCGATTGCCCGTTTTGTTAAAGTTGGCCTTTAACCAAGGAATCATATAGCGGTCAACTCCCCAAGCATAAGCCGCAGTACCCATGGCAAGTAAGATAATGCCTACGGTGTATAACATCGGGTTTGTGCTGATGGTACGAAAAGCCATCCCACCATGATAAGATGAGACGGCCAACCTATCTTGTTTAGTTACTTTTTTTATGAAGCGTGATGCCATGGTACTTAATAAACTCTTCCAGTCCGCTTTTCCTCTCTCATACCCCATTCCGCTCTGCTTCACACCACCAAACGGAACGATATGAAAGCCTAAAGGCGAATCGATTTTACCGTTAATTCCTGTTAAGCCGGCTTCGAGCTGCCGGGCTACTCTCCATCCTCGCTCTTCATCGCTTGTCCAGACCGTTGAACCTAAGCCATACTCCGTTTGGTTAGCGAGATGTATCACTTCTTCCTCTGTTCTATACGAAACCAGGGGAACAACCGGACCGAATTGCTCGTTTACCACGATTTCATGTCCCGGATCGGGGCCGATAACCACCGTTGGCTGAATGTAGAACCCATTATCCCATTGTTCAGGCTCCAGCTTCATTCCCAACTCTAGTACTTTTGCCTCGCTCTGCTTGGCTCTTTCAATCAAGCCTTTGATAAGTTATACTGATGGACATTATTCACTGGCGCAAAGGTTGCCCTTTCATCTAATCCATAACCGATCTTAAAGCCATCCGTTTGCTCCACAAAAAGCTCACATGCCTCCGTAAATCGGTTTTCTGGGATGTACACCCTTTTGGTCTCCACACAAACTTGACCGGATCGGACAAAAGCATTTTCTACGATTTTAGGAATGGCGTCCTCGAGACAGACATCATCCAATAGAATCGCCGGATCATTCCCGCCTAATTCGAAGTGGACTCGCTTCAGGGAATCGGCAGCCGATTTCATCACATGGGATGCGGTGACTCCGCCGCCTGTTAAGGTGATCTTTCTTACCAGTGGGTTCGTCGTTAAAGCTGCACCTACCTCTGCATTCCCATGAACGATATTAATGACACCTGGAGGAAACAAGACAGCTATTTTTTGAAGCGCAATCGAAACCGCCATCGATGCCGTGGGTGAAGGTTTTAATACCACGGTATTGCCAGTGACTAAAATCGGAGCGATTTTGCTCATGGTAATGGCCATCGGCACGTTCCAGGGCGTTAAGGCAGCAATCACACCAAGCGGCATTTTTTCAATACGAATGCGGTGATGGTCATCTTCCAACTGCTCTGTTTGAAAGAAATCCTCAGCAATCCGTATCGTTTGGCGAAGAATCCCAGCTGCGGCAGGAATTTCACCCCTATAGGCAGATAGCAGCATACCGGATTCTCGTGTCATAAGTGGTGCAAGTACAGGCGCCTCCTGCAGAAGCAGGTCAGCTGCTTTTCGCAATAGGTCGCAGCGTTCTTCCAAGCTAGTGTTGCGCCAGGAAAGAAAAGCCTCATGGGCGAAACGAACGGCTTTCTCTACATCACTGGCATTGCCCTGAGCAACCAAACCCACGACTTCATCCAAGCGGCCGCAGAGTTTCCTAGATTCCAGCTCATGTGGAAATGATATTCTGGCAGAACAATATCATAGACGTTGGGGTAGTTTTTGCCTTCTTTGATCCAATCCCAGCAATAGCCGGCGTGGACTTGTTGTTTTTGAGGTTGAGCTTTTTGATTTCTTTGCGCAGCTGGGCTTGATCTTCGGATCAGCACTTGGGGTTTCCATCTCTTGGTTTGTCAGGCTCGATTTAGCGTTATGATGTTCTCTTCCTTATATAAGTTCCGAGGGCGAACGTTAAAACATTTGGCAACAAACACAAATTAAAAAATCTGCCGGTATTTGGTGGAGAAACGGTAAAAGCAGGTAAAAGGGTCTCTAGGACCAAATCTTGCACAATTTACAATCATCTGATTTCATATCAACCTTGCCGAACGGTTAAAACCACGTTGCCTTTCTTATGGCCCTGCTCTACATAGCGGTGAGCCTCCGGCGCTTGCTCCAGCGGATAACGTCGGTCGATGACCGAACGCAGCTTGCCGGCCTCGATCAGCTCCTTAAGATACGTCAAATCTTCCGCGTTTTCCTTCGATACTCCGCCGATCACCTTCTTGCCGCTCGTTAAGTTGACCCATAGCCCGCGAACGACCGGCAGAGGGCTCATATGGACCGCTCGCAGGTAGAAGCCGTTCAGTGTCAGACGCTTGATGCAAGCCTTGAATGGACTCTTCCCGACTGTATCGAAAATGATATCGTAGGCCGGACCGTCATCCGCGAACTGCTCTTTCGTATAATCGATGACTCGGTCGGCACCCAGTGATCTTACCAACTCCACATTCGACGTGCTGCATACTCCGGTCACTTCCGCGCCAAAATGCTTGGCGAGCTGCACTGAATACGTCCCAACGCTGCCGGAAGCGCCATAGACGAGCACGCGCCTGCCGCGCTGGATGTTGCCCTTCCGGAGAAATTGCAAGGCAGTATAGGCACCGACCGGAACCGCGGCCGCCTCCTCGAACGTCATGTTCGCCGGCTTGAGCGCGACGCCGCCGGTCTCGGGCAGGCATTTGTATTCGGCATACGCGCCGAAGCCAGTTCCGCAGGCGGCATAGACGGCATCCCCCGGCTTGAATCGAGTAACGCCGCTGCCCGTCGATTCGACTACGCCCGCCAGTTCGAATCCGAGAATCGTGATTCTTTTCGGTCTCCACACACCATTGAACAGCCGCGCCAGGAAAGGATCTGCCTTGCGTATGCGCCAATCCCCTGCTGCGGCGGTTGTAGCATAGACCTTAATCAATATCTCGTCGTCCTTCGGTACCGGCTTGGCAACCTCCCGGAGCTGCAGTACATTCGGCGGCCCGTACCGCTCGTATACGATCGCTTTCATCCCTTCCTCCTCCATTCACCCTTCGTTATCCTCCCATTTTATACGGTGCAATTCGACTAAGGTTCCGATTTATATTCGTGATGGCAGTGTATGGGGCGGCCGCTGCAGCGAACAGCTACTAAAGTAGGGTCTAGCCGGCTCCGTATGGAATTGATAAATCCATCATTTCCCCGTCGGATAGCTTTCGCCGCCTTCTTTTAAGCAGTTTTTATTTCGAACTATCCTGACCAATAGCTGAACAACGAAAAAATGAGCCATAAAATGGGTGGCTCCTCAACAATCAGATTATGTTAGCTCAATAATTATTCCTTAAGAATCTTTTTTCAGGACATCTTATTTTAGTTCTGCCCTTATTTATTAATCAATTCTGTACCGTATGAGTTATCAATTGCACACAGCCATTCGCCTTGTGAATTTTTCTTAAAGACATATGTCGCCCTTCTATCCATAGAGTACTCCGAATCCTCTTTTTCAGCTTCAAGTAGCGTTTGGGATAAAACTAAAGCGGTGTCTCCTGCTTCTAAAATCATCATTTCCCCCTGTGTTGGGACAATACTGTTATTGAAGTATTTTGCAATTGCAATAAATGCTTTTTTGATTTCTTCTTTTCCTCGTGCAGTCATTCCGGGTTTTACAACTAAAATCGCATCATCAGTATAGTAATTCATCAAGGTATCAAAATCTTCTTGCTTTATTGCAAGGTCACACCTTTTTATAAGCTCTTTTAGTTCATGTTCCACTATAATTACCTCCCCATATAAATTAGATAAATTTTACATTATTTACACTTTTTGAACTACCTTTTAATTTCGGGTTTTCTTGCACTAACCTGCGCGTTAGTTCAGAAAGGAAATCAAAAGGAGCGATGGTGTTCATTCCGTCGCTCCCATTTCATACGCAGGCATTTAAGAAATTGATAGCTTTCTGATTCAATTGATTTTCCAGATCATGATGCAAGGATTAAAGGATCATTCCTCTATTTCAATGTCATGCTCTTTACACCATTCAATGACTAATTTCTTTATTTTTTTATCCTTATATTCATACCATTCTTTTTCAACACCATGTTCTATAATCCCGTCTTTAAATCTCCGAAAGGCCCCTCTTCCTTGAATGGCTTCATACAGTGCTTCTCTAATCTCTTCTTCAATAAGTGTCCCAATAAATTCTTCTATAATTTCATACTCATGGTACTCGTTCCTTAATGTGAAATCGAGGTAGATCCCGTCCTCATCCTCTAATATTTCTATTGCTTTTTCAATATTCTCTTTTTGCCAATCAGGAAAGTTCTCGATTGGCTTCTCATGTTCTACCGCACGGATCTCTTCTTCCGATAATGTGATCACCTCTCCTGTTTGGGTGTTGATGTATGTAAACGTACCATTTATTTGTATTTCAATTTCACCCACTAGGTCATCCAACTTCACCGGTTTTTTATTGATCATCTTCATTCCTGCCCTTTCCATATTTTACGTTGTCCATTTTACTCAGGAATATAGAAAGAGAACGAATCTAAAAATGACTACTAAGGACACTGCCCTGGGTTAACTATTCATAGAATTGAATGATCAACCCTGATAACCATTTCTAATTCGCACATTCCTCTGGTGTTTTCCCTTGTTCTAACCTCCCACCGGGCTATTTCCCCTCATTGCGTTCATTTTTCAATAAGATTACTTGGTCATTGTTAAAAATGAAAAAAAGTAAAAAAATCCTGCCTTATGACAGGATTGATTAATACATTGGTTTATCAATTGCTAGTTGAATTCATTTCGTTGCTTACAGGTTGGAATCGCTGATACACAGATTGGGTTACAAGAACAACAAACATTATCCAAATCAAGGCCATAATGACAAAAGATGCGTCTTCGTACCAATATAAATACTCGAGATAGAAAGAAGTTTGCTCCAGGTCCAATATAAAAATGAGATCGTAACAGACATGAAACAAATAGATAAAAGGCATTAAATAACGTAAATACATTTTCTCATTCTCATTAAAAGATTCAGATAACCATTGAAAGACTCTCCATAAACCGTATACATTGAAAACAGGAATAAACAGATAAGCAATAGTTTTCCATGGTGTAAGGGGGATCGAGGAATCCAATGCCTGAATCTCTTTCACGATCTCCTGTATCCATCCAATAAGCTGATAAAAGAGTGCGAAATACAATAGCATTTCAAACGTATAAAAAAAGGAACTAACAGCGAAATAATATTTTTCTGGTATGATCAGATCGAGGAATGTTCCTTGATAATTAAAAGAAATCGATAGCATATAAACGAGAGCATAAACCGCTAATAGGATAATTAATCGATGAGCTTGGGATGAAGCGGTAAAATTCATGGTTTCACCTTCTCTATATCTTTCCGTAAATAAGTTAAGGCTTCGTCTAATGTTGCGACAGGAACGACATGCACATTTAAATCATAGTCCTCAACCGTTTGCCGTGCTTCTTCTTCGTTAGTCAATTCTCCTTCCAGGAAAAACTCACTTCCGCTATCTTTCGGAACAAAAAAGAGATCCACGCCCTGATCTTCAGCGGTTAGCAGCTTATGGCGAATCCCTCCTACAGATCCGACGGTTCCGTCTTCATACAGGGTACCCGTTCCGGCTATAACCAACTTCCCCCCATGTGAGAAGTCTACCCCATCACGTTCCTCAACCAGGCCGATGGCAACCATTAATCCAAAGGAGTCGCCTAAATAGATTTCGGAGTTTTCCAGGATCTCCTCTTTCTGGCTTATATCCGTTGAATCGGTATTGGCTAATGCATTTTCTACGGTATCCGTTCGAATTTCATCACCGATTTCTGTCATGAAAACCTCATTCATGACATCCTCTTCAGTCATGGGATAAAAGTCAATGTCATCATCCGTTGTTAACTGGACAATCCATTTATCTATACGATTCCTCACAATTCCTCCTTCTATATAAGTAAAGAACACACTTCCTTGAATACCAAGTTCCTCCACAGGGACAATCTCGCCATTGGATTCAAATCCTTCATATTGAGGAAGCATCAGAAACATAGAAAGAATCATTAATATGAATATGATACTACCTGTTTTTTTCAGATCCGTTGAAAAACTGTTTCCCCACAATGGCTGTGCCTCCTATCATTAACTGTGATCAAATACTTTGAAATCCACCTTTAATGCAGATATTAATTGATATCGATAGCTACAGCATGATTATACTTTGACAGGTTTTTAACGCCAATGGATGTTATTGTAAAAATGGTGAGTGAAACTATAGGATGATTATGAGGACTTGGAGTTGCACATTCTTACATGATAGTTTGGAGTCAATGGGCCAGGTTGCCCATTAACTAACTAAACATCTAACGATCCAAATTTTAATATTTCTGATTAATGAACTAGGAAGACAGATAACTAATACAGCTTTTTATCATCAATCAGAGTTATGAATCTAGAAGGATCGGGAGGAAGATGTTGTATGAAGAAATTTACGGTATTCACTTTTTACGTTATTTTGTTTGTCATCCTTTCCGGCATTTCCTTCGCAACCCCTCGGGACAATAATTCTGAAGGAAACGATCCTATTTCATTTGGTTACACCGGATCATTATGAAATAGACTATTTGCCTACCCAAGTCCCCGTTAAAGGAAGAGCCGCAATGCTCTTTGACCACAGGGTGATGCCAATTTTAGAGAGTGGAATAAAAAAATGAGGAGGGATTACATCCACTCCTCAAGAACTAATGGCTGAGTTGTTTGATTAAAGTCTCCATTTTATTCTTTCATTAGCTTACCACTCTAAAGGTACTTTGAGCTCGAGTTCTTCCACGAATTGAGGTTTCTCCATGGGAACAGTTACAATTCTAATTCCCTTCCTCGAATCTAATGGAGAAAATTCTTGAATATATCCATTTTTTATTTCCTGAACGCGGACGGGCCGGTCTATTTCATGATATCTGTTTCCTTCTCCATCTTCCAGCCAAATACTATCGGCCTGCCGATAGGGATTAAATCCATCCGCCTGAAGATGTAACACGGTTTTTTCAGGTAAAAACTCCACTTGTGTAATCTTTAAATAACCTATGTCCCCTTGTTCAAGCGTAATGGGATAAGAGCCCTTGAGATCTTTACTTATCGTTTCTGCTTCTGTAGGCGGTTGTAAATGATAGGTTTTCTTTGATTGACTTTTTCCTTGTTCGATCAAATTTGTCACCCTCATTTTTTCAACAATGGGTTTTACAGTTAAATATTTAGGCTGGCCGTGAATAGGGACAAGTTGAATTTTGTAATGAGTGATCCACTGATCGCCCATGGGATCACCATTCCCATGATGTCCTAAAGGGGATAGCATATTCCCCTCATCGTCCCATATGTGAAATTCAACACGAACATTCTCCATTGATTCCACGGAAGTGATCCAATCCAAACTAACTTCGGTAGCACTAGGTGTGAAAGTTACCTTATCGACCGTTATGGTCTGGTGATTAAATGTAGGTACAATTTCGATACCTGTTACTGGTGATATTCCAATTATTATAAGATACCAGATTCCAGCCGTTAATCTTATAATTAATGATATTCGAGATAGAAAAGAGGAACAATGAATGTTAGGAACTGCCTTGTGGAGTATTTATTTAGGGCTGCTTGCCGCAACTGCGATCGGTTATCTAATCAAAGGTAAATATAGGACCGTACCAGCTAAAATTGATTTTCTTATATCTGTGATTACTTGGATAGGTTTATTCGGGTTTGTTACAAACATACAAATTCTCACACCATACCTATGGAAGATCGTCTTTATTGGGGGGTTAGGTTGGGACATCACTTATTCCCTATTTTTTAACGATTACTATGGTGAGGAACTTCAAAATGACGATCTATCCGATAATGTGAAAAAAGGGTTGGTAGTCTTATGTTTAGTCATTTTTGTCGGACCATTATATTATGGGTTATATCAATACGCTTTTTAATACACGTTAAATTGATAGGATGTTGAATCAATTATATGGCTAATAGGAGTGTAATAAAAACGATGAATAGATTAGTCATTCTTCTTATTATCGGAGCATTAGTAGGGTTTGTGCTTGGGTTTATGGATGTGGAATTGGATTTATGGGGGATTTTTTTCTTTGTGTTTATTCCGGTATTTGCCTTATTCTCTCTCAACTATTTGTATATTATGTTCTTTACACAAAACATTAAATTGGTAGAAAGGTTCATTCATAACAAAAAAAGGAACCCTATCATGCACTGCTTATTGCTATGGTAAATGGAGATGTGGAAGCAGCTGAGAATGAACTTCACCGTATAAAATCGGCTTTTTATGAACAGGTTCGAATATCTGCTCAAACGTGGATCTTTATGGAAAAAGGAGCTATTGAAGAAGCCAAGAGAACTGTAGAAAAAATAAAAAATAAAAATGCACGCTATCATTATCTAGCCAACATTGCATTGGCGGAAGAAAACTGGGAAGTGTTTGAACAAGCGAAAGGTATGGTTAAACATCAAGGATTGCAATATGCATTAGGAGCTGAGCTTGCTTTTAAAAAAGGAGATATGGAGCAAGCCAAAAAATTAGGAGACCTTGCCATTTCAACTTCTAGAGGGTTGCAAAAATATATTTTAGTCAAGTCCTTTGAGCGTCAATCCAACAACCCTGACAGAAAGACGTATTTTTAGAACTTCATTGACAAACGGATATCTATCCTATATGCCGATAAGTATGTTAATATTTCATATCGGGGTAGCGCCGCATGCCCATCAAGCTAACAGCACTGAAAAAATAATTGTAATAAAATGTGGTTTTT